>JAHWJJ010000068.1 GCA_019348475.1 Gemmatimonadota bacterium
CCCGACATCTCGGAGCTCACCGCCGTGGCCGCGCGCATCGCGGCCGACATCGCGACGCTGTCGGCGCGCATCCAGATCGCGTTCACCCCCGAGACGGCGCTGGAAATCCGCAACACCATCGAGAACGTGGGCGAGGTGAGCGACCAGTTGAGCGGCTTCATCGACGCGCAGACGCGCACCTACGGGCAGGTGGGGCGCAACGTCCTGGCGTCGACCGAGAACATCCGCCTGGCCACCGCCAGCGCGCAGGCCACCATGAACGAGGTGCGCGCCAGCCTTCAGGGCGGCGACGTGCAGCAGATCCTGGCCAACGCCCGCACGGCCACGGAAAACCTGAACGCGCTCACGGCCGAGCTGCGCGGCGCGGCCTCCGGCGTCCCGGGGCTGGTGGCCCGGGCCGACAGCACCATGGGCGCGTTCGGCCGCACGGCCGAGACGCTCAACACCACCATCGCCGGCGTGCAGCCGGGGCTGGCGCAGATCGGCCCGACCATCGCGCAGGCGCGCGAGGCGATGACCAGCTTCAACACCCTGCTGACGCAGCTTTCGTCGCAGGAGGGCACCATCGGCCGGCTGATGACCGACCCTGCGCTGTACGAGGAGTTCCAGCGCCTGATCACCACCATGCAGCGCCTGATGGCCGACATGCAGGCGAACCCGGGGAAGTACATCGGCGAGCTGCAGGTGTTCTGACGGGGAGTGCGGAAGTGCGGAAGTGCGGAAGTGCGGAAGTGCGGAAGTGCGAAAGTGCGAAAGTGCGAAAGTGCAGAAACTGACTGACTCAGACTGTGAGCGATGGGCGAGGCGAGCGACGGGCACCACCCGGACTCGTAAACCTCGCCCACCCTCCCCCTAATCGGCTGGGGGAGGGTTGGCGTAAGGCAGGCGGTGGTGCGCGTTGATCGTGATTCAGTTCTCCCTTCCCCCACGCGGTTTGTGGGGGAAGGGCCGGGGATGGGGGGCGCTCGGCGGACGCAGAGGGGCCGGTTGTCGCGCCTGGAGCCGCCCGCCTGGGATCCCCGTCCGCGGCGCCGTCGGAGTGTTGCTCCGGAATGCCAGACGGGAGCGGATGGGGCCCGCGAGCACGAACCCTGCTGTGCGCGGAGTGGTCCGTTGGCAGTTGCAGGCTATTCCCTGTTCCCTGTTCCCTGCAGTTCATGGCCCTGCTGGTCCAGAAGTACGGCGGCACCTCGGTCGGCACGCCGGAGCGCATCCGCGCCGTGGCCGGCCGCGTCGCGCGCGCCCACCGGCGCGGCGACCGCGTGGTGGTGGTGGTCAGCGCCATGGGGCACACCACCGACGAGCTGGTGGAGCTGGCGCAGACCGTCACCGGCGCGCCGAATCCCGGCGCGGAGCACGCGCGCGAGATGGACATGCTGCTCAGCGCCGGCGAACGCATCTCGATGGCGCTGCTCGCGATGGCGATCTGCCAGGAGGGGGTGGAGGCGCGCTCGCTCACGGGGAGCCAGGCCGCCATCATCACCGACCAGTCGCACACCGCCGCCCGTATCGTGGACGTGCGCGCCGACCGTGTGCGCGAAACCGTGGAGAAAGGGTGCGTCGCCATCATCGCCGGGTTCCAGGGGGTCAGCACGGCGCGCGAGATCACCACGCTGGGGCGCGGCGGGTCCGACACCACGGCGGTTGCGCTCGCGCGCGCGCTGGAGGCCGACCGGTGCGAGATCTACACGGACGTGGAGGGCGTCTTTACCTGCGATCCCCGGCGGGTGCCGGACGCGCGCATCATCCCGCGGATCTCGCACGACGAGATGGTGGAGCTGGCCCAGTCCGGCGCGCAGGTGATGCACGCCCGCGCCGTGGACCTGGGCGCGCGCGAGCCCGCGATGGACATCCGTGTGCTGTCGTCCTTCGCCCAGGGGGCCGGCCAGGACGACCCCACGCGCGGCACCCTGATCACCCGAGATCCGATGGTACACGAAGACCAGGTGGTAACCGGCCTGGCCCCCGCCCGCGGTTATGCCAAGCTGATCGCACACGGCCTGCCGCGGGGGATGCGCACGCCCACGGAGCTGCTGGTCGCCCTGGCCGACGCGGGGGTCAGCGTGGACATGGTGACCGAGGCGCCGGACGGGCAGGGGGGCGCGCTGCTGCAGCTGACCGTGCGCGAGGACGACCTGCCGCGCGTCCGCGAGATCGCCGCGCAGGTCGCGGCGCGGCTGGGCGGCGGCGGGCGCATCGAGGAGCGGACGGGCCTTTCGCGAATCGCGCTGGTGGGGCGGGGGATGAGCGGCCGCCCCGGCGTGTACGCACAGGCGTACCGCACCCTGATGGACGCCGGGGTGGAGGTGGAGGCGGTGTCCACCTCCTCCATCTCCATCACCCTGCTCGTTCCCAGCGACCGCGAGGACGACGCGCTGCGGGCGCTGCACGACGGCTTTACCCTGGGCCGGCCGGCGGAGGCGATGGCCGCCGCGGGCGTGCACTGAGGGGGCCGATGCACGTCGCATTGCTGGGCGCCACCGGCGCCGTGGGGCGCACCATGCTCCAGGTCCTGGCGGAGCGCCGCCTTCCCGTGGACCGGCTCACGCTCCTCGCGTCCCCGCGCTCCAGGGGCCGCTCGCTCCGCTGGGGCGGGCGCGACTGGACCTGCGCCGTGGCGGAGCCGGGCGTGTTCCGCGGGGTGGACTTCGCGCTCTTTTCCGCGGGCGGGGAGCGCTCGAAGGAGTGGGCGCCCGTGGCGGCGGAGGAGGGCGCGGTGGTCGTCGACAACTCGTCCGCCTGGCGGATGGACCCGCAGGTGCCGCTGGTGGTTCCCGAGGTGAACGCGGACGCCGCGCGCGAACGGCCCAGGGGGATCATCGCCAACCCCAACTGCTCCACCATCCAGATGGTGGTGGCGCTGGAGGCGGTGCGGCGGGCGGCGGGGCTGGCGCGCGTGGTCGCGACCACCTACCAGTCCGTCAGCGGCGCCGGCGAGACGGGGCGCAGCGCCCTGCGCGACGAGCTGCTGGGCAACCGGCCGGAAGAGTCGCCGTTCGCGCGGCAGATCTCCGGGAACGTGATCCCGCAGATCGGCGACTTCGACGGCGAGGGATGGACGGGGGAGGAGCGCAAGATGATCGCCGAGACGCGCAAGATCCTCGCTCTCCCGGACCTTGCCGTGGCGGCGACGTGCGTGCGGGTGCCGGTGGAGGTGGGGCACTCGGTGCAGGTGATGGTGGAGACGGAGCGGGAGCTTTCGGTGGATGACGCCCGCGCGGCACTGGCGGCGTTCCCCGGGGTGATGGTGGAGGAGGGCGCGCACCGCTACCCCACGCCGCTGGAGACGGCTGGGCGCGACGAGGTGTTCGTGGGGCGCATTCGCCGGGACCCCTTCCTGCCGCGCACCCTGCACCTGTGGGTGGTCTCCGACAACCTGCGCAAGGGCGCGGCGACCAACGCCGTGCAGATCGTGCAGGAGCTTTCCGGTGCCTAGGCGGCGGCGCGGGGGCGGCGCCCGCACGCGGGCGGTGATCGAAACCAGCGCCGGCGGCGTGATCTACCGCTGGCGCGAAGGGCGCGCGCACGTGCTGCTGATCCGCGACGCGTACCACCACTGGGGCTTTCCCAAGGGCCACGTGGAGCAGACGGAGACGGCCGCCGACGCCGCGCTGCGCGAGGTGCAGGAAGAGACCGGGCTCAACTGCCTGCGCCTGGGGCCGCGGCTGCAGACCATCGACTGGTTCTTCCGCTTCCGCGGCAAGCTCATCCACAAGTACTGCCACTTCTACCTGATCGAATCTCCCGAGGGGGATACCTGCCCGCAGCGGGAGGAGGGGATCACGGAGTGCATCTGGCTGCCGCTGGAGGAAGCCATCTCGTCCATCAGCTACGACAACGCCCGCGAGGTCCTGAAGCGCGCCGCCGAGCAGCTGGAGGCCGCCCTGCGCCGGGCGCAGGAAGAGCGGGAGGCGGATGCGCCGCAGCCGGCGCGCGGGAGCGGCTGAGCAAGGTGTGCGGTGGTCGGGCGGGCTCTGCGCGTGCCGCCGGCGCCCCCCACCCCCGGCCCCTCCCCCGCAAACTGCGCGGGGGAGGGGAGAAGCCCTCCCAGCCGGAGCCGGCACCAGAATCTGTCATTCCGGAGGCGGCGCCGCGCCGGACGTCGCTGCGGGCGGGTTGGCTGGCGCCGACTGAGGAATCTACTCGCCCGATCTGGTGGTCTGCTCGCGCGCGTTGAACTCGCACCAGGCTGATTCCCCCCCGGCCTCCGCCCCGGCTCCTCGCCGCGCACCAGTGCGCGAGGCCGCCCTGGGGAACCGGGGCGGCCTCGTCGCGATTCCGGATGAGCGATGGCTCAGGGCAGATCGCCGCGGCGCGCGCGGCGGGCGCGCACCCGGTCGTACGCCATCATCCCCAGCGGCAGCGCCCAGCTGGCCGTCCCCATCATCCGCCCCGCGCGGTGCCCGCGGCGCCCCATCCGGTTCATCGCCCACCCGGCGGCGCCCATCATGGCCATGTTCTTCACGCTCATGCGCCGGGGGCTCAGCATCCGCATCAGTCCGTTGATCATCCGTCCCTCCTGGTCGGCTAAGTGATTGGTATAGCGATGGTTGTGCATGATCCGGGCCGCCGCGCGCCGTCCGGCGCTCTGGCCGGGCGGGCCGGTGCGGCGCTACTCTGTGCGCGCCCTGCCATCCCCTGATCCCCCGGAATCCATGAACGAGAAGGCCGCCGATCCGTTCAACTGGCGCACCTGGCACGCCGTCGTCGTGCTCGGCGTGCTGGGGCTGTTCCTGTTCAGCATCCGCAGCATCCTCAACCCCTTCATCCTCTTTCTGCTCCTGCTCTTTCTGGTGCAGCCGTATTCGACGCGCTTTCACCAGATGCTGGTGGCCACGGCGGCGCTCCTCACCTTCGTCTGGCTGCTGGACACCACGGGTTTTCTGCTGGCGCCGTTCGTCCTGGCGCTGGTGCTGGCGTACATCCAGCACCCGCTGGTCGCGCGGATGGAGCGGCGTGGGCTTTCGCGCCTGGCCGCCACGGTGCTGCTGGCGCTCCCCGCGATCGCCATCATCGGCGTGGTGCTGTTCGTGGGCATTCCCGCCCTCAGCGCGCAGGTGGCCGAGCTCATCCGCGGCACCCCGGCCTTTCTGCAGACGGTCACGCTGCGGCTGGAGCAGTGGCAGGCGCAGCTGCAGTCGCGTGACCTTCCGTGGCTGGACGAGCAGGCGCTGGTGGACCGGCTGCGCTCCATTCAGCCAGAGGTGGTGATGGCGTGGATGCAGCAGCGGCAGGAAGCCATCGCGCAGGGGGTGTGGACGGGGCTGCTGGGCGTGGGCAAGGGGCTGGGCGCGGTGCTCAGCCTGCTGGGCTACGTCTTCCTCACCCCCATCCTCACCTTTTACCTGCTGCGGGACTGGACGGGGATCCAGGCCCGGCTGCGGGAACTGGTCCCCGGGCCGTACCGTGACCGCGTGGTGGGCTTTGCGTCGGAGTACGACCGGCTGCTCGCGCGCTACCTGCGCGGCCAGGTGCTGGCCGCGGCCATCGTGGGCGTGCTCACCTGGCTGGGGTTTCTGATCGCCGGCTTTCCGTACGCGCTGCTGCTGGGCGCCGTGGCCGGCGTGTTCAACATCATCCCCTACATGGGGCTGGTCGCCAGCCTGATCCCCGCGCTGGTCATCGCCCTCTTTTCCGCGAACCCGCTCGTCGCGCTGCTCAAGATCGCCATCGTCTTCGCGGTGGTGCAGGCGCTGGATTCGTCCGTCATCGGCCCGCGCGTGGTGGGCGAGGCCGTGGGGCTGCACCCCGTGTGGGTGCTGCTGGCGCTGGCCGTCACCGGCTACTTCTTCGGCTTCGTGGGGCTGCTGATCGCCGTGCCCCTGGCCGTCCTGGTGAAGCTGCTGCTGGGCTACGCGCTGGACCGGTACCGCGCGTCCACGCTGTTCCGCGGCGAAAGGCCGCTGGTGGCGGTGGAGTGAGGGAGTGGGTGAGTGCGAAAGTGCGGGAGTGCGGGAGTGCGTTGGTGCGGGATGATGAGGAAGGCGGGCAGGTGATGCCGCTCTCGCCGCTCGGGGGCGGCGCGCGGTGAACCCCGGCGAAAGGGCAGAGATGAACCGCGGGATGACGTCGGATCGCGGAAAGCACGGCCCCGCGCCGCTGTGGGTGCTGGTTCTGCCGCTGCTCCTGATCGTGCTCGCCCCGGCGGATGGCGAAGCGCAGCGCCGGCGGCGGCTTCTGGGGCGGCCGGCGCCCGCGGCGGCCCCCGTGGCGCCGGTGGCGGCGGATACCACCACCCTGCCCACCGGGGCCGCCGCGGCGGCTGAGGAGGTGCCGGAGCCGCTGCCGCTTCCCCCGACGGCCGATACCCGCGGCGCGTTTCCCGTCCAGCAGCGGCTGGAGATGCGGTCCACCGCGTATTGCCTGCGCGGCAACATGCGCACGGGCGTCCGCGTCCGCGACGGGATGGCGGCGGGCGACCCCAGCGTGCTGCCGCTGGGGTCCGTGGTCCGCGTGTCGCACCCGGACGGCAGGGTGATCGGCATCTTCGTTATCATGGACACCGGCGGCGCCATCCGCGGCAACAAGATCGACCTGTGGTTCGACAACTGCCGCGAAGCCCTGGACTGGGGCATCCGCCCCGTGATCGCCGAGGTGCTCGATATCGGCCGGGTGTGATGAGCCATGCAGTTCAAACCTCCCCCAGGGGTTTTTGGGGGAGGTGCGAGCCTCAGCGAGCGGAGGGGGCGCGCGCGGGCTCCGCGAACATCGATGGTCCTGCCGCACGCGGGACCCTTTATTCGATCTGGAGAGGACGTGAATGGCGGACGTGAGGATCCACCAGGAGGCGCCGGGGGTCACGCGGATCGACCACGGCTGGGGCGGGCCGGGGTTCATCGCCTCGTACCTGGTGGAGGATGGTGGCACGCTGGCGCTGGTGGAGGCCGGGCCGGCGTCCACGCTGGACGCGCTCCTTGCCGGCATCCGCGCCGCCGGGCACGATCCCGCGGACCTGTCGCACGTCCTCCTTACGCACGTCCACCTGGACCATGCGGCCGGCGCCGGTCAGCTGGCGCGCATCGCGCCGGGCGCGGCGGTTCACGTGCACGCGCGGGGCGCGCCGCACCTGTCGAACCCGTCCCGGCTGCTGGCCAGCGCAGCGCGGCTCTACGGCGACATGATGGATGCGCTGTGGGGCACCATGCTCCCCGTTCCCGCCGAACGCATCCGCACCCCCGCGGACGGCCAGGCGATCCGCGTCGGCGGGCGCTCGATGATCGCGCTGGAAACCCCCGGGCACGCGTCGCACCACCTGGCGTTCCACGATCCCGACGCCGGCCTGGTCTTTACCGGCGACGTGGGCGGCATCCGGCTGGAGCGCGCGCGGCACGTCCGCCCGCCCACGCCGCCGCCGGAGCTGGACACCGCCGCGTGGCTGGCCAGCATCGAGCGCCTGAGGGTGCTGGAGCCGCGGATGCTGCTCCCCACCCACTTCGGCGGCGTGGACGACCCCGCCTGGCACCTGGACGACCTCGCCGCGCGCCTGGCCCAGTGGACCCGCTGGGCCGAGGAGGAACGCGACTCCGCCGCCCTTACCGAGACGCTCCGCCGCCACGCCGACGCCGAACTGCTCGCCGCCACCGGCAGCGCGGAGCTGGTGCGCCGCTACGCGCAGTCCATCCCCTACGAGATGATGGCCGCCGGCCTGCTGCGCCAGGCGCGCACCGCGCCCATCCCGTGACAGGGGCCATCATCCAGCGCTGCGCGCACGTGCGGGCGCAGTTCAACCTCCCGCGCGGCTCAGTGGGGAGGTGCGCGGAGTGGCTTCCGGCCACACCTGCTGCAAGTCTGTCCCGGACATCGGGCGCCGCGCTGCCGCATGACGTGGAGCAAGCCGGGCGTCAGAAACGCATTCTCGGCAAATCGGGAAGGCTGTCGGAATAAGAGCTTGCGTCCGTGCGCCGGTACCGGGGTACAGCTACGGCATCCCCGCGCGGGTGGCGTATTCGGCGCACGGGCACTGCCGGCCGGCGCGCGTGTCCCGGGTGTGGCCCACGCAGGGAACGCGCTCTCCACCCACCGCCCGCACCGCGCCGCCATGCCGCGCGAGCGGGTGCTGGACACCATGCGCCACGACGCCGGCCCGGCGCTGTGCCCGGCGAGCTTCGCCGCGCTGGAGGCGGCGCAGCGCGCGCGGCCGGGGCTGGCGATGAATCGTCGCCCGGACGCCGGGACGTCGCCATAGGCGCGTCCGCCGCGCCGCGACATTGCACCGGGGGGAGGCTGCTGGCATCGGCGTACGGAATATGCATGCAGGGTGCGGCCCAAGCGGTGTGTAGCAGTCGTAAGTCGCGGCGGAGGTGTGTTTTGCGCGGAACGGGGCGGGCCGGCGGGGGTACCCATCGCCCGGGATGGAACGGCTGTGCCGGCCGCTGCACGCGCGGCGCTGCGGCGCGTCTTGACAGCGCGTATCCTGCACTGCACCTTACCGCGAACCCTGCCAGGGGGCTCGCGTTCAGGCCGCGCGCGTTCGATCGCATTTCCTCCGTCATGCGCGTTCCGGGGCGTGTGGCGGAGTTTCGATCTAACGTTCGCTAACCGGTCAGAATCGGGGAGAGCCGTTCGTTACGGACTCCGGAGCGCGAAAGTTTCCCTGCCGCGTCCGCCCGGGGCGCAACCGTCTTTGATCCACGCGGAGGAGGGCATGTTCAACAAGCTGGTGGCATCGGAGGGCCGGAGGAACACGGGCTTCTGGTCGCCGAAAAACATGGTCATCTCGGGCGTCCTGCACGTCGTCCTGGTGGGCGGCCTGCTGGCGGCCGGGGTGGAAGCGGAACAGCGCCGCCAGAAGAGCGAAGAACTGGTCGACTTCGTCGAGATCGAAGAAGAGAAGCCCCAGGAGCCGGAGCCGGAAAAGCCCAAGGAGCCGGAGCCGCCGCCGCCCGAGCCCGAGCCCCAGGCGGCGCCCCCGGTGGTGAAGGGCACGCAGATGCTGGTGCCGCCCCAGGAGCCGCCCCCGGTCATCGCGCCGCCCAGCGCCAACGAGCAGGCGGTCAAGGCCGAAGACTTCAGCGGCCAGGGCGCCGAGGGCGGCGTGGCCAAGGGCGTGGCGGGCGGCGTGGCCCAGAGCACCGTCCAGCGCGAGACGCCGCCCGACGAGGGCACGTACGAGCTTTCGGCGGTGGAGGAGCTGCCCCGGCCCACGAACACCAGCGACCTGACGCGCCAGCTGGCCCGCAACTACCCGCCGCTGCTGCGCGATGCGGGGGTCACGGGCACGGTGCACGTGCGGATGGGCGTGCAGCCGGACGGCCGCGTGGACGAGTCGAGCATCCAGATCACCAACTCGACGCACGAGCAGTTCAACGATCCCACCATCCGCGCCGTTCGGGTGCTGCGGTTCCGCCCGGCCAAGGTGAACGGCCGGCCGGTGCCGGTGTGGGTGGATCTGCCCATCCAGTGGACGGTGGGCCGCTAGTCCGGGGCGGCTGACGAAGGGCGGGGCCGCGCGGACGGGAGCCGCGCGGCGCGCCGCCCGGTGGGGAACGCACGAGGTACGCAAGGCCGGCGCGGACGGGGCCGCGGCGGAACGGAGAGGCCAACATCAAACGGATGGCGCAGGCGCGCTGAGGAGAACGCAGAAATGGACATCATTAAGATCTGGGACGACACGGGCTTGATCAACCGGGGGATCGTGATCTTCCTGATCCTCATGAGCATCGCCTCGCTGTCGGTGGCGATCTGGAAGTGGCTGATCTTCCGCCGCATGGCCAAGGCCACCAAGCAGTTCGCGCCGGCGTTCTCCAGCGCGCTCGAGAGCGACAACATCCCCGAGGCGCTGGCCCTGGCCGACCAGTACCCCAAGAGCCACGTGGCCCGCGTGCTGGGCGAGGCGCTACGCGAGGTGGCCCCGCTGCTGAACGACCCGCGCGCCGCCGGCGCCGCCATCGTGAGCTGCGAGCGCTCCGTTGAGCGCGAACAGATCCTGCTGGCCAACGAGCTCAAGCAGGGGCTGGGCATCCTGGCCACCATCGGCGCCACGGCCCCGTTCGTGGGGCTGCTGGGCACCACGCTGGGCATCGTGAACTCGTTCATGGGCATGGCCGAGCAGGGCGGCGGCCTGGAGGCCGTGTCGGGCGGCATCGCCGAGGCGCTGATCGCCACGGCCATCGGCCTGGTGGCGGCCATCCCGGCGGTGTGGCTGTACAACTACTTCACGGCCCGCCTGGACACGCTGTTCTCGGAGCTGGCCTACGCCGGCCGTGAGATGATCGACTGGATGATGACTCGCCAGGCCCGCCGCGAGGTGGGTGCCGGCGGCGCTACCTACGGAGGCTGAACATGGCAGGAGGCTTTGGCGGAGGCGCCTCCTTCGGCGGGTCCGTGCTCCCCAAGGTGGCGGGCGTGGACTCCGATGTGAACGCCGACATCAACGTCACGCCGATGATCGACGTGATGCTGGTGCTCCTCATCATCTTCATGGTGGTGACGCCGGCGCTGGCGTACGAGGCCAAGCTGCCCAAGGCCAAGATGTCGGCGCCCGAGAAGGAGGAGCGGGTCACGCTGGGCATCGACAAGGACGGCAAGTACTGGATCGAGGACGTCCCCAAGCCGGGGCCCATCCCGCTGAACCAGCTGGAGAGCCGGCTGAAGGAGGCGTACGCCGCCCGGGGCAACCCGGACGACCATACGCTGTACCTGAAGGCCGACAACAACGTGGAGTACTCGGTGGTGCTCAGCGCGATCGACGCCGCCCGCATGGCCGGCGCGCGCCGCATCGGCACAATCACCGAGCTGCCCAAGGGTGCGCGGGTAACCCGCGAATGACGCCGTCCGTCCGCCCCGCGGCGTGCGCGCGGCGGGGCGGGCACCGACAACCGACCTGGAGGGATTGATCCCATGGCAATGGGAGTTGGCGGGAGCAAGGGCGGCGCCATGAGCGAGATCAACATGACGCCCATGATCGACGTGCTGCTGGTGCTGCTCATCATCTTCATGGTGGTGCAGCAGGGGCTGCAGCGCGGTCTGAGCGTTCAGGTGCCGCCGCCCAAGGAGAAGGAAGAGATCGCCCAGAAGCCGCCCGACGATCAGCAGATCGTGCTGGAGGTGGAGCCCGGACCCAAGTACTTCGTGAACCGGCAGGAGGTGGAGCCGGCCAACCTGGAGAACTTCCTGCGCGAGACCTTTGCGCAGCGGATCCGCAAGGTGATCTTCGTGAAGGGCGCGGAGAACCTGTCGTACGGCGAGGTGGTTCGCGCGGTGGACGCCAGCCGCGCGGCCGACATTACGCTGGTGGGGCTGGTGCCGCGCCCCGAGCAGGGGCCGGCCACGGCTGCCCCGGCGCCGTAGCCGTCCTCGTTCAACCCATCCGGCAGAGCCGGCGGTCCTCACGGGCCGCCGGCTTTTTTCGCTCTGGTGCAGCGGCGCGTCCCGCGAAGGTTTTCGCCCGTCTCGCCTGCGCGGCGGCGACGTCCCTCTTGCGCAAGAGCCGTATGGGACGCTCTATGGTGACAGGCGTTTACTGGTGCGCCACTTCCATCACTCCTTCTGGGGAGATCGTCATGCGGAGACGGATTACGGCAGGATTGGCACTGGTTGCGCTGCTGGCGGCGTGTGAGGGACCCATGGGGCCGGCCGGTCCTCCGGGGGCAGCAGGGCCACAGGGGCCGGCGGGACCCGGAACCAGGACAGTGCTCAACGCGGTCGTGGCGTCTGACGGATCTGCCGCCGCCCAGCTGCCCGCCGCGGCGGGATCGCTGGCCAACCCGCCGTCCCTTTCCTGCTACCTGAACGAGCCGGGGCAGCCCGTGTTCTTTCTGATCGGCACGGACCTCGAGGGGCCGCTCTGCGGACTGGTGCAGCAGGGTGGCGCCACGTTCGCGGTGATGGCCGGAGCGCCGCCGGGCTGGAACGCGCGGTTCGTGGCCGTCTACTGACGCCGGCGCCGTTGTCGCCGAATCACGCCTCGCCGCCGAACCCGCGGACCCGGCGTGGCCTGCGCAGCCGAGCGGCTCGTCCTTTTTCGCGAGAAAGGACGGGCCGTTCGCCGTCTTACCCGGCCCGATCCGCTCTTCGTCAGAATCCCGCCGCGTGCATCCGTTCCATCCGTACACCCCACAGCACGGAGGAACGGATGCACGACCTCCCCGGCCGCACGCGAGGCGAGCTCGCCTCGACCATCAACGTGACGCCCATGGTGGACGTGATGCTGGTGCTGTTGATCATCTTCATGGTGGTCACCGTCACCATGCCGTTCACGGTGCAGCTGCCGCGCGCCCGCACCGCCGCTCCCGCCGCGGAGGACCGCGTGACGCTGGGAATCGACGACCAGGGGGCGTACTGGCTGGGCCGCGCGAGGGTGCCGGCGCCCGAGCTGCCGGCGCGGCTCGCGGCGGCCTACGCGCCGCGCCCCGGCGACCACGTGCTCTACCTGAAGGCAGATCACGGCGTCCCCTACGCCGCGGTGCTGACGGCGATGGAGGCGGCGCGCGCGGCCGGAGTGCTGCGCCTGGGGGTGATCACGCAGCAGGTGCGGGAGGAGTGAGGGCGTCCGCCGAACCGGGCAGCCCGGACAGGGACTTTTGGCAAGGAGGCGGGGATGGCGATGACCACGGGCGGGCGCAGGGGCGGCAGCATCAGCGAGATCAACGTGACCCCGATGATCGACGTCCTGCTGGTGCTGCTGATCATCTTCATGGTGGTGCAGCAGGGGCTGCAGCGCGGTCTGAGCGTTCAGGTGCCGCCCCCGCGCGACGCCCGGCCGCCTGCCGTGCAGCCGGAGAATCTGGTGCTGGAGCTGGAGCCCGGCGGGCGTTACCTGCTGAACCGGCAGCCCGTGGCGCGCGAGCGGCTGGCGCAGGAGCTGGGGGCGGTGTTCGCCAGCCGGACGCGGAAGGTGCTCTTCGTCCGCGGCGCGGAGACGCTGCCGTACGGCGAGGTGATCGGCGCGGTCGATGCCAGCCGGGCGGCGGGCGTGCAGGTGGTGGGGCTGGTGCCGCGGAATTGATCCCCGGCCGCCGCGACCGGCTATCCGCTCTGTTGTGCGAGCCGCCAGCCGGGGCGGCCTCTTACGGATCGCAATCGGGTGGATGATGTGCCCCGGCGG
>JAHWJJ010000424.1 GCA_019348475.1 Gemmatimonadota bacterium
GCCGGCCGACGTCGCCGTCGTCGCGGGCGTGGTTGTTGGCCACGTTGCCGATCACCTGCGCGCTCTCGGGCGCGACGCGCCGCAGCGCCCCCGCCGCAGCCACGGGCGAGCGGAAGGCGAAGCACGCGGTGGAGCCCGGCGCGCACTTGCGCCGGTGGATGGGCCCCTCGCCGATGGCCGCCTCCACGTTCAACAGCACCACGTCCGCATCCGCCAGCAGCGGCCGCAGCGGCGCCAGCAGCGAATCCGCCGGCGGCAGCGCGGGGACGCGGCGCCCCAGCCGCCCCCGGGCGGTGTGCACCCACGTGGTGTCGAAGTTGGTGCCCAGCGTCACGTCGCCGCCGGCGCAGACGCGCACCCCCGCCGTGTCCGCGCGCGCCGGCGGGAGCGTGCGCCCCCGGCTCTGCGCCTGCGCGTCAAGCGGCGCCGCCGCCAGCGCGAGGGCGAGCGCGGCCAGCAGCGCAGGGAGCGCCGGTCCGCGGCGAAGGGCGCCGCGGACGCGAGGAAGGACAGTGAATTTCACGGATGGGTCCCGCGAGAGAACGAAGGGGGGCCGCGCCGGTGCTGCACCGAACGGCCCCTCAAAGATGCACGCGCCCGGCCCAGCCGCCAAGGGCCGCGTCAGCGCGGTACGTCGAAGAACAGGATGCGGACCATGCGTGCGATCTGCCGGCCGTCCTGGACCTGGCGCATCTGCGTATGGATCACGCCGCGGCCGCTCTCCCGCAGCCGCCCGACGGAGAGCGAGACCACCCTGCCGTCGCGGCCGTCCTCCGACATCTCCTCCAGGCTCCACGTCCGCCCGTGCCACGGACCCATGGCGGCCCCGGCGCCGTCACTGTGCACCTCGCGCGAGCCGGTGACGGTACCGAGCGGCATCACGAGCTGGTCGGCCGCGAGGTCGATGGCTACGCCGGTCAGGTCCGGCATGCCCGTGCCGCCATCGAACACCAGCCGTTCGCCTTGGCCGCGGACCACCAGCGGCGCCTCGGCCACCTTCTTCAATTCCATGCTGCCGGCCAGGCGCAGGAATTCATCGTACTCCTCCCGCGTAAGGCCCAGACGCGTATCGTACGGCAGCGGCTCGCCCGGGGTGGCGCTGCGCACGTGCTGCTGAAACCACGCGGCGTTCTGCTGGATGGCCGCCTGGAGCTTCTGCGACAGCTCCGTCATGCGCGGCGAGGGCGCCAGGTCCATCGCATCCACCCGCAGCGTACCTGGCGGAAGGATCGCGCGAACGGAATCCAGCGGAAACGCCTGCGCCGCCCCCCGTCCGGACGGCGCGAGGGCAAAGAGGGCCGCGAGGGCGACGTACAGCAGGCGCATCGTGCTACGGGTTCTCGGGGAGTAGAGGGCGACGCTCAGCGCAGCGCCGCGCGGGGATCTTCGGCGGATACGAAGCGCAGCCGCGGGGCCTCGGGGATCTCGCCGATCTCGGCGGCCAGGCGGTAGAAGGTGGTGAGCCCCTCCAGCATCGGCGCGTCCAGCTCGAACGAGAGGTCGCGCCAGTAGGCGTCCAGGAACGCGGCGGAGAAGCCGAACCGCTGCGCCCAGCGCCCGGCGAGCTCCGCGCGGTGGGCGTGGCCGTACGCGCGCGACTCCAGCAGCGTGGCGTGCAGCCGGCGCAGCGCGTCGTCCGATCCGCCCCCCGCCTGCCACACCGCGAACGCGAACGGCAGCCCGGTGTGCGCCCACCACTCCGTGCCCAGGTCGTAGCGATGCGGAACGCGCGGGTGCAGGTCCGCCCGCAGCGCCACGTCGCCGATGAACAGCGCCGCGTCCGCCCCTCCGGCGAACGGGTCTTCCGCGGCCTGGTCGAACCAGCGAAAGCGCGGGCGCACGCGCCAGCGCAGCCGCAGCAGCACCTTCAGCAGCACCACCGAGGTCGCGGACGCCGTCGGCATCGCCACCAGCGCGCCGTCCAGCTCCTCCGCCGGCCGCATGGAGGCGAAGATGATGCTGCGCACGGGCCCCCGCGAGCCGATCACCAGGTCCGGCAGCACGCGATAGCGGTGCGCGTTGCGCGCGAACTCGATGCTGGAGCAGGGCGCCACGTCGATCTCTCCGCGCTCCAGCAGCGCGTTCAGGTGCGACGGCACGCCTTCGACGATGCGGATCCACTCCGGCGCGCCGGCATCCAGCAGCCGCGCGTGCACGGGAAAGCAGTTGCTGTAGACGATGTGCCCCAGCCGCAGCCGCTCGCGTTCGCCCTCCGCCATCCGCATCTCACCCGGCTGATACGAAAAACGCCGGGACGCCGCGCGGCCGCCCCGGTCCGTGTCCGTCCTGTGTCAACTGACGCGCGCCCGGGGCGGTTGTCAACTCAGGCCACGGGATCCGCCCGTGGGTCGTGTCGGTGGACCAGGCGCCATCCGCAACACCAGGCGGCCGGCACGACCTGCTCCGGATTGGCGATGTGCGCCTCGCGTACGTCAGGCTGGGCTAACCGCTCGCGACGCGGTCTACGTGGGCAGTAGCCGACCGGAGCTATCCCGGCGCCTCAATCGCGCCGGCCAGAGGCGGCAGTCGCTCAAGAGAAAAGGGCCGAACCCCATCCCGGGGCTCGGCCTTCCCTTGCCGCGCCGATCAGCCGGCGAGCTCCGCGGCGAGCGGGGCGGGTTCGGCCAGCACGGCGTCCAGCTGTCCGAGCGCCGACCGCAGCCCCTCCAGCATCCCCATGTCCACCAGCTGCTGCATCGCCTCGAGGCTGGGGAACCAGGTCACGCTCGTAAAACGCGAGCCGGTGGCGGTCGGTTCGAAGGTGAAGGCCATCCGCATGCTCGGCATGGAGTCGTTCGGGGTGCCGTCCTCGTGCGCGAAGCCATCCTCCACCTCGATGCGGCGCCCCGGCTCCACCGCGACGAAGCGCCACCACCCGCGCGACGTGCTCCCGTCCGGGCCGGTCATGTAGTACTCGGAGCGGCCGCCGACCTCCATGTCGTGGCGCGTGAAGGTGGCGGGCCACGTCTCCGGCCCCCAGAACCTCTCCAGCTGCCGCGGGTCGGCGTACGCCTCCCACAGGCGCTCCACGGGCACGGGATAGTCGCCTACGACGGTGAGGGTGAGGGCGCTGGTGTCGGAGGTTACGGAGGTGATGGGCATGGCTTACTCCTGGGAACGGGTGTCGGGGAACAGGGAATCGAGCTGGCTGAAGCGGGCCTTCCACAACTCCTCTAGCTGGCCGAGCAGCTCACGCGCTCGCGCGATCCGCTCGGGGTTGCCGCGAACGATCCGCTCGCGGCCGTGCGCCTGCTTGGTCACCAGCCCCGCTCCTTCCAGGACGGCGACGTGCTTCTGCACCGCCGCGAAGGACATCTGGTAGCGGGCCGCGAGCGCGGAGATCGACGCCTGCTCGCCGCCCAGCACACGCGCGACGATGTCGCGCCGGGTCGCGTCGGCGAGGGCGTGGAAGACGCGGTCGATCTCCGCGTCGCTGAGCGGGGGAAGCGCAACCATTTGGTTGTATGATAGGCGCGGGATGCGCGGAGCGCAAGCGTCTCGTTGCCCTGCAAAGCCTCCGCTTGCGGTGGCACCCGACCCCAAGCCCTTCGCGGACACACGAGATGAGCTCTCTCATCCGTTTCGACTCGTCCATTCCTCGGGCGATTCGCCAGAAGCTCCCGGAGCCCTCGACAACAGGCCCAACGCGAAGTAGCTCTCGATGGTCATCCTCCCGTACACCCTCATCACCCGTGGAGGCCTGGAAAGATGAAGCTCTGGAGTGCGCTCGCCGTTCTGCCCCTCACCCTCGCCGCCGCCACCGCCGACGCGGCCGCGCAGACGCTGGACATCCGCGAGTGGCCCGTCCCCTGGGCCGACAGCCGCCCGCGCGATCCGTACGTGGACGGCGAGGGGCGCGTCTGGTTCGTGGGGCAGGTGGGGAACTACGTCGCGTACCTGAACCCCGCTTCGGGCGAGTTCCGCCGGTTCGAGTTGGAAGAGCGCGCGCTGCCGCACAACCTGATCGTGGGGGCGGACGGCGGCGTGTGGTACGCGGGGAACGGCAACGGCCACATCGGTCGATTGGACCCGGCGACGGGAGAGGTGCGCCGGTTCGCCATGCCCGACACTGCCGCGCGCGACCCGCACACGCGGGCGCGCGCCGGGCTGCTGCGCACCGCCCACG
>JAHWJJ010000069.1 GCA_019348475.1 Gemmatimonadota bacterium
TTTCACCCTTTCACCCTTTCACCCTTTCACCCTTTCACCCGTTCACCCGTTCACCGCATTGACGCTCCCCCCGGGCGCGGGTACGTTTGCGCGCGCCGCCGGGCCGAATCCACCGCGTCCGAACCACCCCCACCCGCACGCCGCGCGAGGTCCGCCTGGGCAAGCTCACCGTCCTGCTGATCACGGCGTTCGTGGACATGGTGGGCGTGCTGATCGTCATCCCCCTGCTGCCGTTCTACGCCACGGACATGGGGGGCGGCGGGCTGTGGGTGGGCGTGCTGGTCTCCGCCTTTTCGCTGGCCCAGCTGCTGAGCGCCCCACTCTGGGGGCGCGTCTCCGACCGACACGGCCGCCGCCCCGCCCTGCTCATCGGCCTGGGGGCGGCGGCCGTTTCGTACGTGGTGTTCGCGTTCGCGCAGAACCTGTGGATCCTGCTGCTCTCCCGGCTGGTGCAGGGCGCGGGGGGCGGCACCGTGGGCGTGCTGCAGGCGTACGTCGCCGACGCCACCGAGCCGCAGGACCGCGCCAGGAGCCTGGGATGGCTCTCCGCGGCCACCAATGCGGGCGTGGCCATCGGCCCGGTGATCGGCAGCACCAGCATGGAGCTGGGCCGGTAGGCGCCGGGGCTGCTGGCGGCCGGGCTGTGCGCGGTCAACATGGTGTTCGCCTGGGCGTTCCTGCACGAGACCAACGTCCACGCCCGGCGGCACGACGCCACCCTTCCCCCGCCCATCCGCGGCCGCGCGATGGCCTCTCGCGTGCTGCGCCACCCCCGCGACGCGGCGCCGCGCCTGATCTGGATCTACGCCATCGGCATGGCCGCGTTCGCGGGGTTCACGGCCACGCTGGCGCTGTTCCTGGCGGCGCGCTTCCAGGTGACGGCCAAGACCATCGGCTACGTCTTCATGTGGACGGGAACGGTGTCCGTGATCGTACGGGCGCTGGTGCTGGGTCGGATGGTGGATGCCCTGGGCGAGGCGCGGCTGGCGCGGCTGGGACAGACGCTGCTGGGGCTGGGGCTGCTGATGATGCCCTTCACCTGGCGCATCGGCGGGGGGATCACCGTCGATCCGCCCGGCGGCGCGTGGAGCACGTCGGTGGACGCGCGGCTCGCGGGGGGCGTGGTGGCGCTGCTGCTGATGGCCCTGCTTGCGCGCGTCACCCGGCGGATGGAGCGGCGGGAGCGGGTGCGGATGCTGGCGATGGTGGGCTTCATCGCCGCGGCGGCCGTCGGCGTGCTCTTCTGGCGCGCCCCGGCCCCGCTCGTCCCGGGGATGGCGGACCGGTTTCCGCTGGAGTGGCGGTACGTGGCGCTGGCGGTGGTGATCACGACCGTGCCGCTGGGCACGGCGTTCACCTTTCCCTGCGTCACGGCGCTGCTGTCCAAGGTCATCGACCCGCGGGAGCGGGGAGTGGTGATGGGGGTGCAGCAGAGTTTCGGGGGCGCGGCGCGGGTGCTGGCGCCGCTGCTGGCGGGGTGGATGTTCGATGCGCTGGGCACCGGCTTTCCCTTCTGGACCAGCGCGGGCTTCGTGCTGGCCAGCCTCTTCCTCACCTTCGGCATCGACACGGGGGAGGTCCGCGGCGGCACCCCCGCCACCGCCGCGCCAGCAGCCGCGCCGGCGGCGCACTGAGGGTCTGCGGCACGCAGGCGCGAGCGGAGGGGCCGCACCCGCGCGGTGCGCCCCTCGCGTTTTCCGGCCCCAAGACGGTGCTGCGCGCTCCTCGACGCGCGAACGCGCGATCATGAATCCTCCGCTCTTCTGTGCAGCCCCCCCCAGAGCATCACGCGGAGGGGGCGCGGCGAGGAGCCGGCAATCTCTCCATCCCACTCAGGGAGCACGCGTGCCGCACGCGAAAAGGCCGGAGCCCCGTCGGGAGCTCCGGCCTCTCTGTCGATCCGAGCCGTCCGTCCGCCGATCCGGGCCGGGCGACCGGCGCCCGTGGATTAGCGGTGGGCGATCGGGTCAGGGTTGCCGTCGGGGTCGCCGCAGGCGTTGCCGCTGGTGCGGATGCCGCCCATCAGCAGGATGCCCGCCACGTGCGGCGCGGCCATGGAGGTGCCGCTCATGGTGGTGGTGCCGCCGCCCTTCCTGGTGGAAAGGATGCTGGCGCCCGGCGCCGCATAGTCCACCGGCGGGTTGCCGTAGTTGGACCACGAGGTCAGGCAGTCGTTGCTGCCGGTCGCCGAGATGGTGTAGACGTTGTTCCCGTTCACGCGGGCCGGCGTGAAGTTGTTGGCGTCGGCGCCGTCGTTGCCGGCCGCGATCACCATCCGGATGCCCAGCGCGGCCACGTCCACCACCGCCGCCTCCAGGGTGGCGTTGGTGCCGCTGCCGCCCAGGCTCATGTTGGCCACGTCGCCCGGGGCGCCGTTCAGGCCCACGTAGTTGACCCCGTTGAGCACGCCTTCCCAGGTGCCGCTGCCGCTGTTGCCCAGCACGCGCACCGAGCAGACGTACGCGTTGGCGGCCACGCCCACCACGTCCTGGGTGTTGTTCTTGGCGGCCACCGTGCCGGCGACGTGCGTGCCGTGCCCGTTGCCGTCGCTGGGATCCCGGCCGGCGAAGTGCACGTGGCAGGCGCGGCTGGTGTTCAGGTCGGTGTGGCTCATGTCGATGCCGCTGTCGATGATCCACGCCGTCTTCCCGGTGCCGTCGCCGGCGCCGCCCACGCGGGTAATGCCCCACGGGGTGGTCTGGCCGCCGCCGCCGCCACCGCCGCCCGGACGCGCCATGCCCTCGACCGGGTGGATGAGCGACACCGGGCCGTCCTTCTCCACGATCTCCACCCGCGGGTCCGACAGGATGGCGCCCATGCGCGATTCGGGGATCACGGCCGAGAAGCCGGGGGCCGCGTGGTGGCGCAGGTAGCGAATCGCGAAGCCGTTGCCGCGGGCCAGGTCGTTGGCCGCCGCCGTCACGTCCACACCGTCCTTGAAGGTCACAAGGTAGATGGGCGCGTTCTCGGAGCGGGCCAGCGAGGCGTCGCCGGGGGTGGCGACGGGGCCGTCCTGGCACGCCCCAAGGGCGAAGGCGGCGGCCAGGGCTGCGGCGGGAAAGCTGCGACGCATGACGTTCTCCTCGGTTGTGGAGGATCCGTGCGGGCCCCGCGCCAGGCTCCCCTGCAGAGGGGCGAGCGGTGGCGAGGCGGCCCGCGAAAGGTGCGCCGGAGGAAGGCAAGCACGGGGCCCCTTTGGCCAGATTCGACCCAAGCCTATGACAGGATGCACTTTACGCGCGGTCCGCTCCCCCCGCGGGCGGCCGGCGCGCGTGCACCAGAATGGTGCAGGCGAACCAGTCCGATGCAGCGCCCGCCGTGCGGTCAGCCGGGCGGTGCATCGTTTCAGGACACTAGATTCACGAGGGGGATCGCGAACTGACGATCCGACGAAGCGCGCCTCGCGCGATCCTGACGCGTGCTGGATCTGCGCGGGCGCCGGCCGAGGACCTGCTCCGCCGCGCCCGGCGCTGGAACGTGGCGTACCGGTGTGGTCCCGGGTGGAGCGGGGCCGGCCGTGCGGGCGCGGCCTTGCGGGCGAGTCCGCGGCGTGCGGCAGGCCAAAAGTCGGGGTGAGTAGATTCGCGGTCGGCGCCGAAAGCCTGCACCGGGACAGATCCCGCGGGTGCCTCCCCCGGACTGGCCGTTGCCTGCCGGCCACCCTGCAACGAGCGGTCAGCCGGATGAAACGGGAAGGGTGAAGTGAAAGGTGCTCCCTTCGCCGGGGGTGCTCTCGACCCAGATCTGCCCCCCGTGCGCCTCGACGATGCTCTTTGCGATGGCCAGCCCCAGCCCCGCGCCCGCCTTGCCGCCGCGCCGCGCCTGCCAGATCCGGTCGAACAGCCGCGGCAGGTGCTCTCGCTCGATCCCCGGGCCCGTGTCGCGCACCCAGAAGCGCACGTAGTCCACCGCGCGCTCCGCCCCCACCTCTACCCGTCCCCCGGCCGGCGTGAACTTGATGGCGTTGCCCACCAGGTTGCCGAACACCTGCAGCATCCGTCCGTAGTCCGCCTGCGCCGGCGGCACGTCCACCGCGTCGGCGGCCGTGAGCGCCACCCCCTTCTCCTCCGCAACGGGGCGGAACATCTCCTCCGCCGCGCAGACCAGGACCGAGGGGGCGCAGGGGCGCGGGTTCATCTCCACCACCCCGCTCTCCAGCGACGACACCTCCAGCAGGTCCTGCGTGAGCGCCGTCATCTGCTCGGCTGAGCGGCGGATGACCTCCACCTGGCGGCGGTCGCGCTCGCTCAGCCGCTCCACCTCGCCGTACTCCCCCAGCACCGTGCTGGCGATGAGCACCGCGTTCAGCGGGTTGCGCAGGTCGTGCGAGACCACCGCCACCACCTCGTCGCGCGCGCGCACCGCCTGCCGCGCCTGCTCGTACAGCCGCGCGTTCTCCACCGCCAGCGCCGCGCGCCGCGCCACCTCTTCGGCCAGCGCCAGGTCCGGCGCGGCGTACGGATCGCCCCCGGTGCGCGCCAGCGAGATGGCGCCCAGCGTGCGCCCCTTGGCGCGGATGGGGATCACCATGGCCGACGAAAGCCCCAGCGCCCGCACCATGTCGCGGTGGTCCGGGCCGGTGCACAGCGCCTGCAGCCCCGCCTCGTCCACCGTCTCCATCAGCTCCGGCTCGCCCGTGCGCAGCGCCCGCATCACCGGCTGATCGGGGTCGAGGGGGATGGGAAAGCGGCGCAGCACCCCCCGCACCAGCTCCTCGCGCGCCGGGTCCCGGTGCGCGATGCCGTGCGCGCGCACCGTCTCGCCCTCCTCCACGTGCACGATGCAGTAGTCCGCCAGGTTGCCCGCGCACAGCCGCGCCAGCTGCTGGATGACCTCGCGCGGCTCCAGCGACGACGACAGCACCTCGCTGACCTCCGCCAGCAAGTGCTCCTTGCGCACCTGGCGCAGCTCCTCGGTTACGTCGGTGAAGGTGCTGACGGCCGCCACGGTGCGCCCCTCCGCGTCCACCACCGGCGAGGCGCTGACGCGCAGGGTGGCCCGGGTGCCGTCGCCCAGGCGGTAGGGCACCTCCTGGTCCACGATGGTCTCGCCGCGCAGGAGCACGCGGGCCATGGGGTACTCTTCCGGCGGCAGGGGCGTGCCGTCCGCGCGCAGCATTCCCCGCTCCGCGTACTCGCCGATGCGCAGCGGGCGGACGGGGTGGCGCAGGATGCGCTCGGCCTCGGCGTTGTGCATCACGATGCGCCCGTCCGGCGCCTCCGCGATCAGCACGCCGCCGGGCATCTGCCGCAGCACCGACTCCAGGAACGCGCGCTGCCGCTGCGCCTCCGAGCGCGCCGCCTCTTCGCGCAGCAGGGCGGCGCGGTCTTCCTCCGCCCGGCGCCGCTCGGTGACGTCGCGCACCAGCCAGCGCAGCCCCGTGCCGCCGGCCGAGCCGTCGTGCACCGCGGCCACGGTGCACGAGACGGGGACGGCGGCCACGGCGCCGCGCGGCTGCAGCCAGGTCTCCCACTCGTCCAGGCGGCCCAGCGTGGACGCCTGCTCCACCCGCGTGCGAAAGTCGTGGCGCGCGGACCGGGGGACGAACACGTAGAGCGGTTTTCCCTTCAGCCGGCTGCCGCGCACGTTCAGCAGCGCAGCGGCGGCGTGGTTCGCCTCGGCGATGGTCCCCGCCGCGTCCGTGACCAGGTAGGCGTCGGGCGCCATCTGAAAGAGCTCCTCGTAGCGCACCCGCTCGGCGTCGATGATCGCCTGCGAGTCCTCGAGCTGCTCGTTCTGGATGCGCAGCTCCTCCTCGGTTGCGCGCAACTCCTCCAGCGCCGTGGTCAGCGCCTCGACCGCCAGCTCCGCCCGCGGGTCGTCGGTACCGGCGCGCTCGCGCAGCTGGCGGATCTGCTCGCGCGAGTGGCGCACCTGCTCGTCGAAGTGCTGGTGCGACACCGGCGAGGGCTCGCCCGCGGCGGGGCGGGGGCGCGGCGCCCCGGGCTCAGTCGGCGGCATTGCGGACGGCCGCGGAACCGGGCGCCTGGCCCACTTCGTCCACCAGCACCAGGGCGCCCCGGGTCTGCCCGGAGGGCGTGAGCAGGGGGGACACGCCGACGGCACAGCGAACCGGGCGGCCGCGCCGGTTCACCGCGTCCACCGCCACCTCCTGAAACGGCGCCCGCCCCTCCAGCACGGCCCGGAGGGCGGGCTTCAGCCGGTCCACGGGAAGGCCGACGTCCAGGTGCAGAAGGGACTGCTGCTGCACCTCGCCCGCACGCAGCCCCCACATCTCCTCCATCCTGGGGCTCCACATCTGCACGCGCATGTCGCCGTCCACCACCGCCACGGCGGAGCGCAGGCTGGTGAGCACCGACGACAGGTAGGCGTTGGCGTCGTTCAACGCGCCGGTGCGGCGCTGCATCTCGTCGTTCAGCGTCTCCAGCTCCTCGTTGGTGCTCTGCAGCTCCTCGTTCATCGTCTCCAGTTCTTCGTTGCTGCTCTGGAGCTCTTCGTTGGTGGTCTCCAGCTCTTCGATGGTGCTCTGCAGCTCCTCGTTCGTCGTCTCCAGCTCCTCGTTCGTGCTCTGCAGCTCCTCGAACGCGGTCTCCAGCGACTGGTGCGCGAACTCGACCTCCGCCTGCAGCCGGGTGTGGCGCGTGACGTCCACGAAGACGATGGAGACGCCCACCAGCTCCGCCGCGGCCGGGGGCAGGGGGCACAGCTCCACGTCGAACGAGCGGGCCTCCTCGCCGGGCGCGCCGTGCTCCACGCCGCCCAGGTGCACCGGGCGCCGCTCGGCCACCACCTGCTCGATGCGCGAGCGCAGCTCCACCGGGCGGTACGAGACGGTCAGGTCCTGCAGCGGCCGTCCCACGTCGGCCGGCGCCAGGGCGAACAGGCGGCGGGCGCTCTCGTTGGCCAGCAGCAGCTCCCCCTCGGGGCTCACCACCAGCTGCGCCACCGGCATGGCGTTCAGGGCCGCCTCGCGCACGGTGACCTGGTGCGGAGCGGCGAGCGCGCCCTGCCGCCCCCCCCCGCGCCCCAGGGTCAGCAGCCGGTCGCGCACCCTCGCTTCGCCGACCTTGCGAAAGATGCGGGACGGCAGGTGGGCGGGGCCGAACAGGTCGCCGTGCGAGCGCATCATCTCGGCCTTGCCCAGGAACAGCACACCTTGCGGGGCCAGGGCGAAGTGAAAGCGCGTGAGGATGCGGGACTGCACGTCGGCGTTGAAGTACATCAGCACGTTGCGGCACACCAGCAGGTCCAGGTGGCTGATCGGCGCGTCCTGCACCAGGTCGTGCCGGCCAAAGATCACCTGGCGCCGCAGGTCCGTGCGAAAGCTCCAGCGGCCGCCCGCGCGCTCGAAGTAGCGGTCGCGGTACCCTTCGGGAAGCTCGTCCAGCTCCTCCTGGTCGTACGCTCCCAGGCGGGCGACGGCCAGCGCCTCGTTGTCGGCGTCGGTGGCGTAGACCTTCACCCGCTCCCGGAACCGCTCCGGGCCCAGGGCCTCGGCCAGCAGCATCACCAGCGTGTACGTCTCCTGGCCCGTGGCGCAGCCGGCGCTCCACACGCGCACCGGTCCGTCGGGAGCCGTGCGCGCCAGCATTCCGGGGACGAAGTCGCGGGCCAGCGTCTCCCACGCCGTGGGATCGCGGAAAAACGAGGTGACGTTGATGAGGATGGTGTTGAACAGCTCGTCGAACTCGCCGGCATTCAGCTCCAGGTGGTCGCGGTACGCGTCGAAGCCCTCGATGCCCACCGTCTGCATGCGCTTGAGGACGCGGCGCATGAGCGTGGACCGCTTGTATCCCGTAAAGTCGAAGCTCCGGCTGGCCTTGAGGAACTCCAGCAGGGACTCGAATTGCGGATCGTGGGCCGGCTGCGGCTGCTGTGCGGTCATTCGTTCGTGCGGTGGGCCTGTTCGATCAGCTGCACCAGGCGCGGGGCGATCGCGGGCAGGGGCAGCACCTCGCTCACCCCGCCCGCCCGCAGCGCGGAGCCCGGCATTCCGAAGTGGGCGGAGGTGCCCCGGTCCTGTGCGAGCACCGTGCCCCCGGCGTTGCGCACCTGCACGCTCCCCGCGGCGCCGTCCTCCCCCCGCCCGGTAAGGACGACGGCGATGACGGGCGCGCCGGCATCGGCCAGCGAATCCAGCAGCACGTCCGCCGAGGGGCGGGAAAAGTGCACCGGGTCAGTGTCGGTAAGGGCCAGCATACGGCCCGCGCGGATGCGCAGGTGGCGGCCCGCCGGGGCCACGTACACCGTCCCCGCGCACAGCGCGTCGCCGTCGGACGCCGGCTGCACCCGCAGCACCGTGCGCGTCTCCAGGATCTGCGGCAGCTGGCTGACGCGCCCGCTCTCCAGGTGCTGCATCACCAGCACGGCGGCGGGAAACGAAGCCGGCAGCGCCGCCAGCACCCTGCTGAGCGCCTGCAGCCCGCCCAGGGAGGCCACCAGCGCGACCACGGGGAGCGCGGAGTGCGGCGCGGGGTCCATGTCCCGGGCAGAAAAGGCGGTCGGGTGCGTTTCTGGATGACGTAAAACGGCGCCCGGGGAGCGGGCGGGCGGACCGGCGCGGACCCGTGCCGGGGCGCGGACGCGCGCCCCGGGGGTTCACTTCGGTGCTTTTTCCCGGGGCCGCCGTACCCCGTGCGGCGCTGGCGTGCTGATTCCGCAAGGTGCGCGGCGGGCGGCAAAAAGTCAAATCCGGATCAGGAACAGACGGTGCCGCGGCGCGGCGCGCCGGCCCGGGCGGGGGGTTCGCGCCGTGCATGGCTGGCGTCGCAACACGGTGTACGGATGCGGACGTTGCATGCGCGCGCTTCTTGCACTCGTGCACCGCCCGTCGCGGAGGCACCCACCCCAGCAGGGCACGGGCGACCATGGGCGCGAATCGCAAGGACCAGCTGGAGCAGAGGCTGATCGACCACGAGGTCCGCCTGAGCGAAGCGCGCGAAACCGGGTACCGGTACACCGCGGCGCGGGAGCTGCGCCGGGAGCGCGGCAGCAGGGAGGCGGACCGGCGCTGGTACCGCGGCGAGCTGGTGGCCATGCTCACGGCCGCGCGCACCGAGCGCGAACTGCACGGGCTGGGCCTTTCGGACCAGGTGGTGCGCGAGGCGCGGCTGGGAGATTCGCTGCTGGAGGCGTGGATGCGCTTTCATCCGCAGCCGTATCATCCTGCCGCGCCGGCGACGGATCGAGCAGAGCGGGCCGACCAGGCGCGGACGTAGACGGCAGGCGCACGGGAGGTCGGCGGATCTCGCGCCGGAGCGGCTGAAGCCGCCGCAACGACAGCGGAAAGCCCCGCAAACCCCGCGGGGCTTCAACCGCGCGACGGGTGAGGCCGCGGCGATTCCCCACGCTCCTCTCAGAAACTGTCACTCCGCGGGAGCGCACGCGACGCACTCGCCCTTGGCGGCGGCGTCCGCGCCGGAGCGGCTAAAGCCGCCGCAACGACAGCGGAAAGCCCCGCAAACCCCGCGGGGCTTCAACCCGCGCGAGGGGTGAGCCGGCGTCGATTCCCCACGCTCCTGCCAGAATCTGTGATTCCCGCGCACGCGACGCAGCTCGTGCGTTCGCGGCGGCGTCCGCGCCGGAGCGGCTAAAGCCGCCGCAACGCCGGACGAAAATCTGACAGATCTGGCGGTCGAAAATCTGACAGTCGGAAGGGGGTGACGAGCCCTGTCGTTCGTCGCAGTTCAAAGCGGTTGACCTTTCGTTCCCACCCTGAGTGAGTCGGGGCCAAGGCCCCGAGGCCCTTCAGGGTCAGCGGTCCGCGCGAAGCCGGCGTGGTGGCGCAGGCGGTATCTGTTGCCGCGGACATTCACGATGTGGCAGTGGTGCAGGAGGCGTCGTCGACGCGGCGACATCCGTACCGGGTACTCCCAGCGGAGTGACCGCATCGAGAGAACGCCGCCGACCAAGTGGGAGCTGCTGCGCGCGAGCGCCCTCCGGGGCGACGAACACCAGGGTCAAAATGGACCGCTAGGGGAGGGAGAATGGAAGGTCAGACGCTCCGCGCCCCGACAGTTCTCCGACCGCCTCCCTGCTCGGGGCTCGGCGCACTCCTGGTGGCGTACACCTCGCCCTCTGGATCCGGTTCTCGCGCGAGTGCCAACGTGCCGAGGGGTCTGACATCCCTCGCCCTCACGCAGCGGTGGGTAGAACTCAGCGGCGCCGTAGGGGGGGCGAAGGCAACCTTTCACCCAGTCAGCCATCAGTCTGCGGAGGTGCTCCGGAAACCGGGTGTGTCGCCGCGTCCCATCTTCGCGCACGTAAAACTCGATCATGGCGTGACCCGTGTTCGGGAAGATCGCCATTTGGATCGGCTTACCCTCATTCTGCAGCATCGTGAGACGCTGGATGTTCAGGTGAATTGGCGCTTCTTCGTCCTCTGCGGCGAGAATCCAGAGCTGTGGGATCGAGAGGGAGCGCAGGACGGCCACCGCGTCATGCGACCAGGGGATCTCCAGCTTGTTCTCCCCCGCCCGCGCGCGCAGTTCGGCCTCGCTCGCCTTCAGGATGCTCCCGGTGAACTCACCCTCGATCTCGCTGAACCACGGCTCGTGACCGTACTCCTCCCTGACCTGCGCCAGACGCTCGTAGCCCCTCTCGAAGAGGGAAGCCCGGACGACTCCGGTTGCGTCCGTCACCTGGCGGGCCTTCGCAATCACGTCCTCCCCATATCCCTTCCTCCTCAGCTCCGCGAAGACCTCCTCGGAATCCTCCTCGGTCGGCGAGTAGACCGCGCCGACGGCGATCAGGAGGAACTCCGCTCCCGCCTCCTCGGCCGCCAGCGGAGCGACCCAGCCGCCCTGGCTCATGCCGAAGAGCCCGAAGCGGCCGAACCGACCGGCGGCGAGACGACGAGCCTCGGCGGATGCCGCCACCAGGTCCTTGGCCAGGCGATGGAAGTTCATCGTAAACGTGCCCTCCGACTCTCCCGTGCCGCGCTTGTCGAAGACGAACACGGAGACGCCCTGAGCGACCAGAAAATCGAGCTCGGGAGGCCAGGGCCGCTCCCCGCTGGCCATTGGGGCGTCTCCGGAGCCATGGGCGAAGACGACCAAGGGGCGATCGCCGCTGGCGTCGGTCGGCTCGATGAGCCGACCGAAGAAGGTCGTCCCGTCGCTCACGAATCGCGTCGGAGTCTCACGGAACTGCGTCCGAGGCCAGGTCTCCGTCGCTCCATCCGAGCGTTCCACGTAAACGACACCCGGGCCGCACCGGATCGGTGAGTTCTCGCTCACCACCCAGTTCCGGCGGCCATCAAGAAAGATGTAGTGGAAGCGTTCGCCGGCGCGTAGCAGGACGACCGCATCACCACCGGACGAGCGGTAGGCCGCTACCTCACAGGCACCCTGTGGCGCAGCCTGGGCCGGTGCCGCGTCCGCCGTTGCCAACGCGGCCGGGCCTGCGCACGCGGCAGCGATCGTGCCCAGCGCGGCTGGTGTTGCCAGTGCCAGAGTGCGCAGCACGGGACGCAGACGCGTCCAGCCTCCAACGGGCGGCCGCGAGCGGGAGATGTGGAACATTCGACCACCTCTCATCTGGTCGGCGCGGCGCGGGCGCCGCTCTGGTTATAAGCCTCGCAGGCGTACTGTACGCCGTGATCGGGAGTGGTGTCAACGCCGGACGAAAATGGGAAAACCCGGCAAACCCCGCGGGCTTCACCCGAGCAACGGGCAAGGCCGCGGCGTTTCCGCATCCTCCTGCCAGAGTCGTCCTTCCGAGCGAGCACACGCGCCGCACTCGCCCGCTCGCCGACCGTGCGCGACCGAGGAATCTACGCGCCCCGCCTCAGAGGCCGCGGCACGGGGCGGTACTCGCCTGTGCCGTCTTCACCGCCCAGGGGGACGCGGGGGTGCACTCATGCGTTCACCTCGCGTGCGGCAGTGGGCGGCGCTCATCGAAAAATAATCCTGTTGTGCAAACCGGCTGCACTACATATTGTGGAGCACGGGCCTGATCGACGGTCCGGATCGCAACCAGTCGCGCCGTCGCGGTATACCCCCGGCGCTGAAACTCCCGAGCAGGAGGCGAGGTAGAACAGAAGAAGCCGGCGCGCAGCACGGCTGTGACATGGGGCACCACCCTCTGGCATCGAAGTTTCTTTACGTTTCCACCAGCAGGCCAACATCCCGCGCGCGGCAGCCGCGAGACGGCTGCGCGAGGGCGCACACGGCGGACGCAATCCGCCGCCTCCTTTCCTACCGGGAGCCCACGTGCGAGGAAACGGAACGGGCGGCACGCTGCAGCGCGAGCTGGAGCACCGCATCAAGACCGGAAAGTGTGTGTACTGCCGGGCCCCCGCGGCCCCGGACCGACCCCTGACCCGAGAGCACGTCATCCCCCGCGCCCGCGGGGGCCGCAGGAAAGACGCCCGCATCATCGTTCCCGCCTGCGCCCGGTGCAACCACCGGCGCGGCTGCCAGGAAGTCGTCCTGTTTCTTCTCGCCCGCCCGCGGCGCATCCTGGCGTTCCTGGACTACCTGTCCGGCCTTCCGCCCGAAACCGTTCGCCAGATCGACGTCCGCGTGTTCGCGGAGCTGTACGCCGCCGTGTGGCTGCTGGCGGAAAGCTCGGCGGGCGGCGCGCCCTGGCGCACGCAGCTGCAGCGCCTGTGCGCGGGGCGCCGGCTGCACCGCAGACGCTACGCGGCCCGCCGCATCATGACGGCGGCGGGGGTGCGCATCGAGCGTGCGCGCGATCGGGCGTCGGTGCTCACGGGGCCCAGCTGCCCGCTGCCGGCGTCTCTCCCCCTGGAGGCCGGCCGTCACGCCGACACCATCGCGCGGGGGCTGGCGACGCTGATCGGCACGCTGGCCCTGGTGTGGGAGGCGCCGGCGGAGCAGGTGTTCGACGAGCTGGAGCGCGAGCGGCGGCGGGCGCACCGCGCCCCCGAGGCGCGCGTTGCGGACTACGGCCACCAGCCGTACCTGGGCCAGGCGGGGGAGGACGAGGACGACGGCACGGTGGTCTCGCTGGACGGATGGAAGCGCCGCGGCGGCCGCAGGCGGCGCCTGCGGGTGGACGAGCGCGGCGGGCGCGGCCGCCCGCGGGGTAAGCCCGGGCGGG
>JAHWJJ010000425.1 GCA_019348475.1 Gemmatimonadota bacterium
GGCCCATCGCGGCGCTTTCCTCCGGGTCGGCCGCCAGGCGGGCCACGGCGCGGGCGAGCGCCTCGCCGTTCTCCGGGGGAATCACCACGCCGCACCCGTGCGTGCGCACCACGTCGGCCTGCCCTGGAAAGTCAGTCACGACGATGGGAACGCCGCAGGCGGCGGTTTCGAACAGCTTCAGCGGGTTGAGCCCCGTGGTCGCGTGCCCCGCGATGTTGTTCTTGGGACACAGGCTGGCAAGGCTGCGGGCCACCACCCCCGGCACTTCCCGGTAGGGCAGGGCGCCCAGATAGCGCACCAGCGGATTGCGCGCGGCTGCGGCCTGCACCTTCTCACGGGCTCCCCCGTCGCCCGCGATCACGAGCGCCACGTCCGCCGGCCAGGCGGCGCTTTCCACCGCCTCAAGCAGGGTGTCGACTCCCTGCCAGGGGGCCAGCGCTCCAAAGAACACCACGAAACGGGCGGGCAGGTCGCGCTCGGTCCGCGCCCCGGGATGGAACAGGTCGGTATTGGCGCCGTTGGGGACCACCACCACGCGCTTCTCGCCTGCCTCGGCCCGGACCCAGTCGGCCAGCTGCGGCGTGACGGCCACCACGGCATTTGCCCAGCGCAGCTGCACGCGAAACAGCCAGCGGAAGAGCGCGGCCATGCGGCGCGTCACCGGCCAGGACACGAACAGGTCCTCGTACGGCCCGTTCACCTCCTGCACCACCGGGATGCGGAGCAGCTTCGCCAGGAGGGCGGTTGGGAAAGCGCCATGGTGGTTGCGGATGTAGAGGATTCCCGCGCCGGGCCGGCCGCGCAGCCACAGCCCCGCCTGCACGCGCATGAACTCGATGGCACGGCGCCACAGCGGCGTGTTTTCGCCCCGGCGGTGGTGGGGCTCGAAGAGCTGCACCTGCCACCCCAGCCGCCGCAGCCCGGCGATGATCTCGTGCACGTGCGCGTGCGCCGCCTGCCCCTCGCGGGTGGCCTGTAAACAGAGGTACGTCAGCCGCATCCGGTTTCTGGTCGTTGCGATAAGGTTCAGGCCTCCGGCGCTAGATGCGCACCGAGAGCCCCAGCGCCCGCCGGGCCCGCCCCGCCAGCGAGTTCTCGTACGAGCGGAACGCGTGCGTGCTGGGCGCCTCGCCCACCAGCCGCGCCAGCTCCGCCGGGGCGATGCGCAGCTTGCTGGCCACGAACTCGCACAGCGAGGCCGCCTCGGCCGGGTCGTACGCCGGCTGCCGCAGCTCCTCCAGCGCCTGGTTGCGCGTGCAGCCGCCGGAGAGCACCAGGTTGCTCAGGTGCGCCAGCCGCTTGTCGAAGCCGAACTTGCGCACCAGGTAGTACGACTGGAAGAAGCGCGTCCACATGGACTCGTAGTGCTTGCCGCCGTAGTCGCGCCACCCCAGCTCGCGGGCGATGAACTCCTTGACCCGCGGCTTGTCGTATTCCACCAGGTTCAGGATCTGGAAGAACTGCACGCGGCGCACGAACCGCGAGTACAGCACGTCGGCGATGGAGTAGGTGGGGTAGCGGCGCAGGGGCACGGTTCCGTGCCGGCGGTGCACGTTCTTGAGGTACCACAAGTCCTTGGAGCTGTGCCCCCGCCAGGCCAGCGGCAGGATGGACTCCGTGGCGTAGTTGTGCCCGCTCACCACGTGGCGGATGCCGTGCTTCGCCGCCATGCGGTACAGCACGGCCATGAAGGCGTGGTCCTGGGGGATGTCGCAGTTGACCACCGAGGCGCGCAGGAACGCCAGCTGCAGGTCGCGCATCTCCTCCCAGTCCACCACGAAGGTGAACAGGTCGATCCCCAGCACCTTGACCACGGCCTCAATGTTGGAGACGGCGATCTCGCTGTTCCACCCGCTGTCCATGTGCACCGCCAGGGGGCGCAGCCCGTGCTCCCTGACCAGGTGCGCCACGTAGGTGCTGTCCACCCCGCCGGAGAGGCCGATGATGCAGTCGTAGGCGCGCCCGCGCCCATCGGCGCGAATACGCTCCACCCGGTGCTCCAGGCTCGCCCGGCGCTCCTCGGGCGTGGCGGGAAGCGAGGCCATGAGCCGGTCGTGCCGGTGGCACCACCTACAGACCCCCGCCTCGTCGAAGCGGATGTCGGGATCGGTGGTGTCCATGACGCAACGGGTGCAGCGGCGGTACGCCGTCACGCGGCCTCCATGAGCGCGCCCATCTCGCGCTGGACGTCGCCTTCCCTGGGATAGGTGATCAGGACCCCCTTGAGCGGGCCCTGGTATACGAACACGCTTCCGGCCGCCGCGGCGCTGGCCCCGGCCCGGCGGCACACCTCCACCAGGTGGCGCAGGGAGCCGGCGCCCCCGCAGGCCACCACCGGCACGTCCACGGCGGCTGCCACCTGCCGCACCAGCTCCAGATCGTAGCCCTGCATGGTGCCGTCGCGGTCCACGTCGTTCAGCAGGATCTCGCCGGCGCCCAGCTCCTGCATGCGCCGGGCGTACGCCGCCGGCGCCTGCCCCGTGCGGCGGCGCCCCCGGTGCGTGTACACGCCGGGCCCTCCCAGCAGGGGGCGGTGCACGTCTACGGACACCAGCACGCTCTGGCTGCCGAACTCGGTCGCGGCCCGGCGCACCAGCTCCGGGTCTTCCGCCGCCGCGGCGCCAAGGATGACCTTCTCCACGCCGACGCGAAACAGGGTGTGCATCTCCTCCAGAGTGCGCACGCCCCCGCCGTAGGCGATGGGCATGAACGCCTCGCTGGCGATCTGCCGCACGAGCTCCACGTCCACGGCGCGGCGGCGCGGGGTGGCGTCCACGTCCAGCAGCACCAGCTCGTCCACTTCCTTCTCGTTGAAGATGCGCACCGTGTTCACCGGGTCCCCGATGTAGCGGGGCTTCCGGTAGCGCACCGTCTTGACGACCCCGCGGTCCTGCAGCAGGAGCACGGGAATGACGCGAAAGTCCCTCATCCGGGCACCAGCGCCGGCTTCCAGGCGGCGAACCGCTCCAGCAGCCGCATCCCGTAACGGTGGCTCTTCTCGGGATGGAACTGCACCCCCATGATGCCGCCGCGCTGAAAGGCACAGACGAACTCGCGCCCGTGCACGGCCGTGGCGGCCACGTCGGCCGGGTCGTCGCACTCCACGCAGTACGAGTGCACGAAATAGAACCGCGCGTCCGTCTCGTCGCGGTCAAAGAGCGTCCCCGGCACGGCCGGGCGCACGGTGTTCCAGCGCATGTGCGGCACCTTGACGGCCACGCTGCCGTACTGCGGGAGAAAGCGCACGGTGCGCGCGGCGATCCACCCCAGCCCCGCGGCCCCGCCCTCCTCGCTGGAGCGCGTCATGAGTTGCATCCCCAGACAGATCCCCAAAATGGGAACGCCGGCCGCCACCCGCTCCTCCAGCGCCTCCGACAGCCCGGTTTCCCGCAGGGTGCGCATGGCGCGGTCGAACGCCCCCACCCCGGGAAGCACCAGCCGCCCCGCCCCTGCCAGCTGCTCGGGGGTGGACGCAACCGCCGACGCCATCCCGATGCGCTTTAACATGTTCTGGATGGAGCCCACGTTCCCCATCCCGTAGTCCACGATGGTGATCATCCCGCCACTCCCGTTTCGCGCGTCGGCCATGCGTCAGCCGGCGCGCTCGTACAGCGCCCCCAGCCAGCGGTGCTTTCCGTAGCGGGGCCAGAGCCGCCTGGCCAGAGACCGCGCGGCCGTCTCGCCCCCCTGCGGCCGCACCAGGTCGCCGTGGTAGCCGCACACGGGACAGATGGCGTACCACGGCATGGCGAGGCGCTGCAGCCGGCGAAGTCCCAGGTAATGCGGCTGCTTCTCGATCCCGAAGACGTCCACGCACCGGAAGCCGTGCCCGTCCAGCAGCCGCTCCATGTCGGCGCGGCGAAAGCTGCGCATGTGGTAGTCGGCGTTGAAGCGGGTGGCGCAGCTGGGGCACGTCACCAGGAGCCGCGCGAGGTCCTGGTCGTTGGGGACCGTCACCAGCACCCAGCGCCGGGCCACCCGCGACAGCTCCCCCAGCGCACGGGGGTACACCTCCAGCGGAAGGTGCTCCAGCACCTCCAGGCAGGCGGCCAGGTCGAACTCGCCGTCGCCGAACGGCAGGGCGTCGATCCCC
>JAHWJJ010000426.1 GCA_019348475.1 Gemmatimonadota bacterium
ACAAGATCTCCATCATCCCACGCGGCGTGGCGGCGCTGGGCTACACGCAGCAGCTTCCCACGGAAGACCGCTACCTGCTCACCAAGCAGGAGCTGATGGACCGCATCGCGGTGCTGCTGGGCGGGCGCGTGGCCGAGGAGATCGTCTTCAACGAGATCTCCACCGGGGCGGGGAACGACCTGGAGCGGGTGACGGAGCTGGCCCGCAGCATGGTGATGGAGTACGGGATGTCGCGCGAGCTGGGCCCGGTGAACCTGGCCGGCCCCCGGCGCACGCAGTTCCTGCAGGCGGACGGCAGCGGCCCGTCGCAGCGCAACTACAGCGAACAGACGGCGCGCGAGATCGACGGCGAAATCAAGGGGCTGATCGACGGCACCTACGAGCGGGTGCGGCGGGTGCTGACGGAGGACCGCGAGGTGCTGGAGGTGCTGGCGAAGCGGCTGCTGGAAAAGGAGGTGGTGGACGAGGGCGAGCTGCGCGAGATCATGGGGCTGCCGCCGCGCACGCATGAGCCGTCGGAGGACCGCGTGGTGGTCACGCCGCCCGCCACGCCGCTGGGCAGCGGGAACCAGGCCGCGGCCGCGGCGCCCGCCGCGGCGGATTCGCCGATCGCGCCGCTCGCGGAGGATGCGCCCCCGGCGGACCGCGACGCGACGCAGCTGGACACGCCCACGGCGGCGCCGAAGGCGGCGAAGCGGGCCCGACCCCGGAGGAAACGGTGAAAGACCCGCGCTACGAGGACAAGAGCCCGCACACGGCCGACGAGCAGGGCCGCCAGCCCGAGCCCGAGCGGCCCACGACGCCCCGCGAGCGGCGGCTGGACGGGCCCCAGGACAAGCCGTCACAGGCGGAGGGGGAGCGGGACTCGTCGGCGGAGTGAGCCAGGCGCCCGCGGCGTGCTCGGAAGGCCCGGCGGTGCCGGGCCTTTGCCGTCCTTCGCGCCGCGTGGCCAGAACTGCTGCACCGCGCTGACGCGCGGACAGGTGACAGGGGGGGCAACGTTCGGTTCCGCGAAGGGCCGGATCTCCCGGCCCGTGCCCCGTATCCCCATCCCCCGGCTCGATGAACGTAGAGGCATTCCTGGCGGACTGCGCCGAGCAGTGGCCCACCTTCTCCGATCCGCGCGCCCTGCGGAACGAGCTGCATCCGCGCGACCGGCGCCTGGCGCAGCTGCCGGACCAGGTGCCCGGCGCCGCCACCGAAAACAAGCTGATGCTGCTGAACCTGGCGGCCCGGCACCTGGGGCCGGACGAGGTCTACGTGGAGATCGGGACGTGGTGCGGGTTGAGCCTGGCGGGCGCGGTGGTGGGGAATGAGCACGCGCGCGTGTACGCCTGTGACGACTTCAGCCGCTTCTGGTCGTCGCGCGAAGAGCTGCACCGCACCATCGAGCGGTTCGCGGCCCCGGGGCAGGTGCGCTTCATGGAGATGGACTTTCGCGCGTTCCTGCGCGCCGCGGCGTGGCGGCCGGCGCGCGTGGGGGTGTACTTCTACGACGGCGGGCACGCCTTTCAGAACCAGCTGGACGCGCTGGAGCTGATGGAGCCGTGGCTGGCGGACGACGCCATCGTGGTGGTGGACGATACCAACGACCTTCAGGTGCGCGCGGCCAACCGGCTGTTCGCCCGGCACACGCCCCGCCTGGAGCTGGTCGCCGACATCCGCACCGGGGCGGATTGCCAGCCGACCTGGTGGAACGGAATCCAGGTCTACCGCTACCGCACGGCCGCAGGACCCCCAGGCCGCCCCGTCAGCCGCGGACGGCGCCTGGTCAACCGCGCGGTGTGGAACCCGGCCCTCTTCGCCCTGCAGCGCGCCGTCACGGCGCCGCGCTGGTGGAAGCACCGCCGCTGGAACGTGCTGAAGTAGCGCTCCGCCCTCCGCGCGAGCGCCACCCGCGCCGCGCGCTCAGCCCAGCAGCCGTTCGAGGACCGCGGCGCCGCGCTCGGCCGCGCCCAGCCCCGCCTGGACGAAGCGGCGGGCGGCCTGGCCGGCGGCGCGGCGGCGGGCGGGGTCGGCCAGCAGGGGGGCGATGCGGATGTCGATCCCCTCATCCGCCAGCTCCACCGCGCCGCCGCAGGCGATCAGCTCCGCGGCCTCGCGGGCGTTGGCGTGGCGCGGGCCGAAGAGCACGGGGACGCCGAACGCGGCGGGCTCCAGCACCGAGTGCAGCCCCGCCGTCCCCCATCCACCGCCCACGTACGCCACGTCCGCGAGCGCGTACAGCTCGCCCAGCACGCCCACGCGGTCCACCAGCACCGTTCGTCCCGGCGCGGCGCCTGCTTCGACGTGCGAGAGGCGCTGCGCGGGGGAGAATCCCGCCTCCGCGAGCAGCGCGGCCGAGCGGGCCAGGTGCGCGGGGGTCGGCTCGTGTGGCACCAGGATCAGGCGCAGGGGCTTCTCCGCGGCGCGCAGCCGGGCGAGCGCGGGAACCAGGCGCTCTTCGTCCGCCGGCCAGGTGGAGCCGGCGACCAGGGTCACGCCCTCGAAGCCGCCGAAGGGGCGGAGCAGGGGGGAATGGCGATCCACCGCGGCGGCGCGCGCCCACACCTGGTCAAACCGCGCGTCCCCCATCACCATCCGCCGCTCCGGGGGCACGCCCAGCGCGCCGAAGCGGGCTGCGTCCTCCGCGGAGATGGCGGCTACGACGTCCAGGCGGCGGTACGCGGGCCCCAGCAGGGCGCGCGCGGGGCCCCGCAGGCGGCTGGACGCCGCGGGAAGGGTGCCGCTGAGCATCGCCAGGCGCACGCCGCGCATCTTCGCCTCGCGCGTGAGGACGGGCCACACGTCGGTCTTGGAGAACGCGATCACCGACGGGCGCAGCGCCTCCAGCGCCAGGCCCACGTCCGCGGGTACATCGAGCGGGAGGTAGTCGGCGAGGTCGGCGGGGACGGTGCGGGCGAACTCCTGGGCGGAGGGGGAGAAGAAGGTGTACGCGACCTGTGCGCCCGGGCGGCGGGCGCGAAAGGCCTGCGCGACGGCGCGCGCCTGCAGCCCCTCGCCCACGCTGGGCGCGTGTAGCCACACCAGCGGGCGCGCCGGGTCGCGGTGCGTCCGCGCCCACGCCTCCATGCGCTCCACCACGCCCGCGCGCCCGCGGATGCCGCGCGCCAGCTTACCCTCGCCCCGCGCCGCCAGGGGGAGCAGCGGGCGCGCGGCGCGAAGCGCGAGGGCGTAGACGTGTTCCGGGATGGACATCGCGGAAAGGTAGGGCGGCGGCGGAAGGCGCGACAATGGGGCATCGTCGGCCGCGCTACGAGATCCGCGATGAAACCGTCAGCAGAGTGAAGCGCTGGCGTCTCTGCCACGCCGGTTCCGTGGCGCTGGAGATCCAGCACCGACCAGAATCGCGCGCCCCCTTCGGAACGAGTGGCAGATTTCCATCCCCGGAACATGGGCCCGGGGAAACGAAAGCGGGGGCAGCCGTGACGGCCGCCCTCGCTGCGGTTTCGCCGAATTTCGTCAGGCTGGCGGGGTGTAGCCGGCCCCGCCCACCGGGCCGGCTCCGCCGCGGATGTCGCCGCCAGCGACCTGCCCACCCGGCTCTCCCGTCGCGGTGCTGTGTGCGGGATCGGTAAAGCCGCCGCCGTCGCTGCCCAGGTATCCCGTGCTGGAGTACTCGGTGCCCCCCTCGCGGAACGGCATTCCGCCCGCGTAGCCGCCGGCCAGCGTGGCGTCGTCGTCGTACTCCGCGTCGGTCTCGTCGTAGACGTCCACGGTGGCGGGCTCCAGGTCCACCACCTCCACGTACTCCAGTTCCGGCTCGTTCTCGCCGCGCAGCTGCTGGGCGATGACGTACACCAGCCCGGCCGCCACGGCGCCGCCGGCCACCATGCGGCCCACCGGCAGGCCGCGCTCGCGGCGCGGGCGCGGCTGGCGCTCGGTGTACTCCGGCGTCTCGGGCGCCAGCGGAACGTACCGGGCGAACAGCTCCAGCATCCCGCGGTTGAAGTGACGAAGGTCCTGCGGTCCGCGGCTGGAGACCCAGTTGCGGTCCAGGATGAGCGGCTCGTCGTGGTACACGGCGCCCGCGTTGCGTACGTCGTCGCGAATGCCCGGCCAGCAGGTGAGGTTGCGGCGCA
>JAHWJJ010000427.1 GCA_019348475.1 Gemmatimonadota bacterium
GCGAGTCGGAGTTCAAGGAGAACGTGATCCACATCAACCGCGTCGCCAAGGTGGTGAAGGGCGGCCGGCGCTTCTCCTTCACCGCGCTGGTGGCCGTGGGCGACCAGGCGGGGAAGGTGGGGATCGGCACCGGCAAGGCGAACGAGGTGTCGGAGGCGGTGCGCAAGGCGATCGACTCGGCCCGCCGCGCCATGGTGCGCGTGCCGGTGCTGGCCGGCACCCTGCCGCACGACATCGTGGGCGAGCACGGCGCCGGGCGCGTCCTCCTGCGCCCCGCGGCCCCGGGCACCGGCGTGATCGCCGGCGGCGCGGTGCGCGCGGTGCTGGAGTGCGTGGGGGTGCACGACATCCTCACCAAGTCGCTGGGGAGCAACAACCCCTTCAACATGGTGCACGCCACCATGGACGCGCTGCAGAACCTGACCACGCGCGAGCAGCTGGCGCTGGAGCGCGGGGTGCCCGTCGAGGCGCTGGGAGGTGCCCGTGGCTAAGCTCAAGATCACGCAGACCAAGAGCTACAGCGGCGCGCCCGAAAAGCATCGGCGGACGCTGCAGGCGCTGGGGCTGAAGCACCAGCGCTCGGTGCTCCTCGAGGACAACGCGGCCATCCGCGGGATGATCTTTCAGGTCCGCCACATGGTGAAGGTGGAAGAGACCGGAGGGCAGGAGAACAATGGCTGACCTTAGCAACCTGCGCCCGGCCGAGGGGTCGCACCGCGACACCAAGCGGCTGGGGCGCGGCACCGGCAGCGGCACCGGCAAGACGGCGGGCAAGGGTCACAAGGGCTCCAAGGCCCGCGCGGGGCACCACGGCCCCGGCGGCGGCAAGCCCGGCTACGAGGGCGGCCAGATGCCGCTGCACCGCCGGCTTCCCAAGCGGGGGTTCACCCCGCTGGACCGGACGGAGTACCAGGTGGTGAACCTGTACCAGCTCGAGGCGCTGGAGGGCGAGGGGCCGGTGACGCCCGAAAGCCTCAAGGCCAGCGGCCTCATCGGCCACGCCGGCCGCCCGGTCAAGGTGCTGGGCACCGGCGAGCTGACGCGCAAGCTGGACGTATCTGCCCACAAGTTCAGCCAGGCGGCGCGTGACAAGATCGCGGCGCAGGGCGGCACCGTGCAGGAGATCGGCTGACCATGGCCAATCCCGTAGCGACCCTGTGGCGCATCCCGGAGCTGAGGGCCAAGATGCTCTTCACGCTCCTGTGCCTGATCGTGTACCGCATCGGCGCGCACATCACCGCGCCCTGGATCGACGTGGCGGCGCTGCGCCAGTACGCGGGCACGCTGCAGGGCACCGCCTTCGGGATCTACGACATGTTCGTGGGGGGCGGGCTGTCCCGGGCCACGGTGTTCGCCCTGGGCATCATGCCCTACATCAGCGCCAGCATCATGTTCCAGCTGGCGGCGGCGGTGGTGCCGTCGGTGGAAAAGATGCAGAAGGAGGGCGAGGAGGGGCGTAAGAAGCTTACGCAGTGGACGCGGTACAGCACGGTCGTGCTGTCGGTGTTCCAGGCGTACGGCTTCGCCCTCTTCATCGAGACGCAGGTGCCGGCGGCGGTGCAGAACCCGGGGCTGGCGTTCCGGCTAATGATGATCCTTACGCTCACCACGGGCGCGGTGTTCATCATGTGGCTGGGCGAGCAGATCACGGAGCGCGGCATCGGCAACGGGATGAGCCTGCTGATCTTCTTCAGCATCATCGAGGGGCTGCCCGGGGCGCTGTACGAGGTGGGCCGGCTGGTGGCGCTGGGGCAGGTGAACCCGGTGGCGCTGGTGGTGCTGGCGGTGGCGCTCACCATCATCATCGCGGGCACCGTTGCGGTGACGATGGCCGCGCGCAAGATCCCGGTGCAGATCCCGCAGAAGGTGATGGGGCGGGGTCGCATCCGGCAGGGGCAGAAGTCGTTCATCCCGCTGCGCGTGAACATGGCGGGGGTAATGCCCATCATCTTCGCGCAGTCCATCATGATCGTGCCCGCCACGCTGGGGCAGTTCAGCGACGCGGGGTGGCTGAACGCGATCTCCGACACCTTCGCGGTGGACACCTGGCCGTACTACCTGGCGTTCTCGGTGCTCATCGTCTTCTTTACCTACTTCTACACGGCGATCATCTACAACCCCGTGGACATCGCCGAGAACCTGAAGAAGCAGGGCGCGTTCGTGCCGGGGATCAAGCCGGGCGCCCGCACGGCCGAGTACATCGACCGGGTGATGACGCGCATCTCGCTGCCGGGCGCCCTGTTCCTGGCGGCCATCGCGCTGGTCCCCTCGGGGATGCTGAGCGCGGCGGGCGTGGGCGGGCTGAGCATGGTGCTGGGCGGCACCGGACTGCTGATCTGCGTGGGCGTGGCGCTGGACACCGTGCAGCAGATGCAGCAGCACCTGCTGCTGCGCCGCTACGACGGCTTCATGAAGAAGGGCCGCGTGAAGTTCCGCGGACGGCAGGAGCGGTACATCTAGTCCCGAAGGGTCGAGTGCCCAGGTTCAAGTGTCCAGGATGCTTCTGGGCACTTGAACCTGGGCACTGGGCCCTTCTTTTCCATTGTTCCGGCAGTTATCCACGGACCCGCGCACCGCGAATCGCTTCAATGGATCTCGTTCTCCTTGGCGCCCCGGGTGCCGGCAAGGGCACCCAGGGCGCTCTGCTTGCCCGCAAGCTGCACGTTCCCAAGATCGCCACGGGCGACATGCTGCGCGACGCGGTGCGGCAGGGGACGGAGCTGGGGCGCAGGGCAAAGCAGGTGATGGACGCGGGGCAGCTGGTGTCGGACGAGATCGTGCTGGGGCTGGTGCGCGAGCGGCTGGCGTCGGACGCGGCCGAGGGCGCGGTGTTCGACGGCTATCCGCGCAACGTGGCGCAGGCCGAGTCACTGGACGGGCTGCTGGGCGAGATGGGGCGCCGCATCAACGCGGTGGTCTACCTCGAGGTGGACGACGACGCGATCGTGCGGCGGATGACCGGGCGGCGGACGGACCCGGAGACGGGGGTGGTCTACCACGTGGAGCACAACCCGCCACCGGCGGAGGTCGCGGACCGCGTGGTGCAGCGCGAGGACGACCGCGAAGCAACGGTGCGCCACCGGCTGGAGGTGTACCGCGAGAACACGGCGCCGCTGGTGGAGCACTACCGCCGGGCCGGCGTCCCCGTGCACACCGTCGACGGCGGCGGGTCCATCGACGCGGTGCAGGGCGAGATCCTGGGGCTGCTGGGGCGGTGATCCACCTGAAGTCGGCGGCGGAGATCGACACGATCGCCCGCGCGGGCGCCATCCTGGCCGAGCTGTACCGGCAGATTCCCGCGCAGGTGCGGCCGGGCGTGAGCACGGCGCAGCTGGACCGCTGGGCCGAGGAGTTCATCCGCGGCCACCGGGGCGCCGAGCCGGCCTTCAAGGGCCTGTACGGTTTTCCGGCCACGCTGTGCACCAGCGTGAACCACGAGGTGGTGCACGGCATCCCCTCCACCCGCCGCGTCCTGAAGGAAGGGGACGTGGTGAGCGTGGACTGCGGCGTAAAGCTGGAGGGCTTCTACGCCGACGCGGCGATCTCCATCCCCATCGCGCCGGTGGCGCCGGAGGTGGAGGCGCTGCTGGAGCGCACTCAGGTGGCGCTGGCGCGCGGCATCGAGCAGGCGCGGCCGGGCCGGCGGCTCGGCGACATGGGCTCGGCCATCCAGGCGGTGGCGGACGAGGCCGGCTACGGCGTGGTGCGCGAGCTGGTGGGGCACGGCGTGGGACGCCAGCCGCACGAGGAGCCGCAGGTGCCCAACTTCGGCACGGCGGGGAAGGGGCTCAAGCTGCTGGAGGGGATGGTGCTGGCCATCGAGCCCATGTTCAACCTGGGCTCGGCGGGCGTGCGCACCCTTCCCGACCGCTGGACGGTGGTGACGGCGGACCGCAAGGTAAGCGCCCACTTCGAGCACACCGTGGCGGTGACGGCGGACGGTCCGCGGATCCTGACGGTGTGAGGGACGAGGTTCAAGGTTCAAGGTTCAAGGTTCAAGGTTCCATCACTCTTGAAACCTGGCACTGGGCACTGGGCACTGGGCACTGGGCACTGGGCACTGGGCACTGGGCACT
>JAHWJJ010000428.1 GCA_019348475.1 Gemmatimonadota bacterium
GCCCCGCCGCTCCAGGTTCTCGGCCCTGCGGGCGCGCATCCCTCACGCGACGCGAGGCCCCGCACGACCGCCCCTGCCGTCCGGCGGACGGCTATTCCCTGTCCCCTATTCCCTAGCCGTCGAAGCGCCGCATCACCAGCGTCGTATTCGCTCCGCCGAACCCGAACGAGTTGCTGATCACCACGTCCAGTTCCGCGTTGCGCGCGGTGTGCGGCACGTAGTCCAGGTCGCACTCGGGGTCCGGGTCGGTCAGGTTGATGGTCGGCGGGATGACGCCCTCGCGAATGGCGAAGGCGCACACCCCCGCCTCGATGCTGGCGCTGCCGCCCAGCGCGTGCCCGATCATCGACTTGGTGGACGAGATCGCCAGCTTCTGCGCGTGGTCGCCGAACACGGACTTGATCGCGCGCGTCTCCGCCGTGTCGCCCACGGGGGTGGAGGTGCCGTGCGCGTTGACGTACGTCACCTCCTGCGGCGCGATCCCGGCGCTGCGCAGGGCGCGCTTCATGGCCAGCGCGGCGCCCTCGCCGTTCTCCGGCGGCGCGGTGATGTGAAAGGCGTCCGCGCTCATCCCGAAGCCGATGACCTCGGCCAGGATGGGCGCGCCGCGCTCGCGGGCGCTTTCCAGCTCCTCCAGCACCAGCACCCCGCCGCCCTCGCCGTGGACGAAGCCGCTGCGCCTGGCGTCGAACGGCCGCGACGCGGTTTCGGGCGAGTCGTACTGCGTCGCTAGGGCGCGCGCCGCCGCGAAGCCGGCGTACGAGATCGGCGTAAGGCACGCCTCGGTGCCGCCGGCCAGCATCATCAGGGCGTCGCCGCGCTGGATGGCGTGGAACGCCTCCCCGATCGCGTGATTGCTGCTGGCGCACGCGCTGACCGGTGCGTAGCTGGGGCCCTGCGCGCCGGTGCGGATGGCGACCTGCCCGCTGGCCAGGTTGATGATGCTGGCGGGGATGAAGAAGGGTGACACGCGGTTCAGCCCCTTCTCCTTCGCCATGTCGGCCGTCTCCATGATGGAGATCAGCCCGCCCATCCCCGACCCGATGATGGTCCCCGTCTCCTCCGGGTTGGGCACGGGCTGCAGGCCGTTCAGTCCCGCGTTGCGCAGCGCGTCGTCCGCCGCGATCAGGGCGTACTGGATGAACCAGTCCATCCGCCGCGCGTCCTTGCGGTCCAGCACCGGCTCGGGGCTGAAGTTCTTGACCTCCGCCGCGATGCAGATCTCCGGGGCGATCCCCGGGAGCTCACACTTGGTGAGCGGCCCCACCCCCGAACGGCCGGCCTTTACGCCTTCCCAGGTCTCCGCCGCGGTATTGCCAAGGGCGGTGACCATCCCGACGCCCGTGATGACGACCCTGCGTGCCACCGTTCAATCTTCTGCTGGTGATATGGACTGTCGTCGAGCACTTCCACGTCCCCGTACGCCGGAAGAGACCATTCGGTCCGCGCGGCCCCTCCCCCCGGCCCCTCCGGCTCCTTTCTCGCGGAGAAGGGAGAATTCGAGCGCGGAGGCGGAGTTCGCGCAGCCCGCCAGGCGCCCCCCATCCCCGGCCCTTCCCCCACAAACTGCGTGGGGGAAGGGAGAATCGATCGCGCTTCGGCAGCCTGCGTTGCATCCAACCTCCCCCGGCAGTTTCCCCCCTCCCCCGCCCCTCCCGGCTCGTTGCTCGCGCAGAGGGAGAAATCGAGGGCGCGCGGCGAAAGTGGTCAAAATGTCGGTCCTTTTCGGCTGACTCTCGTGGCTGATGTGTACAAGATTGCACGCGGAGCTTGCGCCGGGAACGCGGGTTCCAGAGATTCGCCCCGTCCGCGTGCGCACACAAAGCGCCACAGCCAGGAAAAAATGGACTGGCAGAGCCGCACGGAGAGAGCGGGTGTACACTCCGTTTACGCCTGCGGTGGTTTTCCTTGCGGTGGCGGGATCTGCGGCGGCGGAGGGCGGTGCCGGATACGGTGTAGAGGTGCTAAGTGCGCACGACGTGCATTTTTACGTCTGCGGCCGGACCTCTTGCTTCGGGAAATGTTCGGTATTATGATTCACCCGTAGACGGCGCCGGAAGCACCTTTCGGAACACCTTGGGAAGGAATTCAAATGAACTCGAGCGATCCCCGAAGCGCCAGCACCAGGCACCTGCGCGAGACGGCGGCGGCGCGCGTGGAGAACACGTCGCTCCGCAGCGTTGCGCGCGAGATCGGGATGAGCCCCACGGGACTGAAGAAGTTCCTGCAGGGAACGGCGCCGTACTCGCCCACGCTGCGCCGGCTGCGCAGCTGGTACGTACAGTACGCCGCCGTGCAGAGCGGCAACGTGGGGCTGGAAGACGCGGCGGCCGCGCTGAACGTGCTGGTGCACGACCTGGCGCCGGACCCGCGGCGCGATACGGCGGGGTGCCTGCTGGAGTGCGTGGGCCGCGGCTACGACCAGAGCGGCAAGGCGCGGCCGGCGTGGATGTCGGAGCTGCGGGCGCGCTTCGCCGAGGGGCCGGACCAGCCCGCGTAGCGGGTGGTCAGGACGACGACTGCACGGGGCGGCTCCGCGCCGCGGTGCCCCCTTCCGGGTGCGCCCGCCCCGTCTCGTCCTGCATCCGCCGCACGGTCCAGGCGCACCACACCAGGCTGAGCACCGCCACCCCTGCGGCCGGCGCGGCCCACGCCCACCCCTTGCCGGTGGGATCGAAGTCCGGCAGGGCGGTGCCGAACGCCAGCACCCCCGCGTTCCACGACACGTGCAGCGCCACCCCCGCCCAGATGGAGCGGGTGGCGTAGACCGCGTGCCCCAGCACCAGCCCCGCGGCCAGCCGCACCGGCACCGCCTGCGGCTCCAGGTGCGCGAGCGCGAACAGCACCGCGGTGACGGCGATGGCCGTTTGCGCGCCCCAGCGGCGCTCCAGCGGGCGCTGGATCCACCCCCGAAAGCCGAACTCCTCCAGCAGCGGCGCCACGGCCACGGCCAGGAGGTAGAAGGCCACCTCGCCGCCGGGCCGGGCCAGGAACTTCTGCAGCTCCTCGCCGAACTCCACCTCGGTCGCCAGCCCCAGCGCCAGCAGCGCGGTCCACAGCCCCAGCGAGACCCCCGCCATGGCCGGCGCGGTCGCCACCACCCACGGCCACGCGCGCCCCACGCCGCGCACGCGCGACCGGGCCCGCGCCCGCGCGCCCCAGCGCCCGGGAAAGGCGTAGACGCGCAGGAAGAGCGCGGCCAGCCCCGCCATCCCCGCCACCGCCACCGCGGGCGAGAACTGAAAGAGCAGGGCCAGCGGGATGTACCACACCAGCCACGTCAGCAGCCCGGCAGAAACGGCGGCCAGGCTGGTTCCGATGCGATACGAACGGGTGCTGCGCCGGTCCTGGTCCACGAGGGGTGAATCGGGGCTGGGGAGAGGAGAATCCGTGTATCCGCCTGAAACGTAGCGGCTTTGGCGCCCGGGCGACAGCGCGCGCTGGAGCCCGGGTGCGCGGCGTTGTAGATTGACCGCCGCACCCTTACCGGCAGGAGCCCATGCCCGCAGTCCCCTTCGACCGACTTCCCGACGACGCCCGCCTGTGGGTGTTCGCCGCCGCGCGTCCGCTGGACGAGGGGCAGCAGCAGGCGCTGCTCTCGCACGCCGACGCCTTTCTGGCCCGCTGGGCCGCGCACGGCGCGCCGGTGGTGGGCGGGCGCGAGCTTCGGCACGGGCGCTTTTTGCTCGTGGGCGCGGACGAGCGGGCCACCGGCGTAAGCGGCTGCTCCATCGACTCCCTCTTCCGCACGCTCGGCGCGCTGGAGGCGGAGACGGGGGTGCCCCTGCGCGACGGCTCGCTCGTCTTCTATCGCGACGCGGACGGCGGGATCCAGGCCGAGCCCCGCCCCGCCTTCCGCCAGCGCGCCGCCGCCGGCGGCGTTACGGACGAGACCATCGTCTTCGACAACACCATCCCCACCGTGGGAGCGCTGCGCGCCGGCGGGTGGGAGAAGCCGCTGCGGGACTCGTGGCACGCCCGTGCGTTTCCCGTCGCCCGGCCGGTTGTGAACGGGTGAACGGGTGAACGGGTGAAGGGGTGAAGGGGTGAAGGGGTGAAGG
>JAHWJJ010000429.1 GCA_019348475.1 Gemmatimonadota bacterium
GGCGGGTGCAGCGCAGGCCCAGCGGCGCGCGGCCGGGCGCGCGCCCCGCGGCGCCTGCCGCGCCGCCGCCCCCCACCGCGGTGACGGGGCAGAGCGCGGTGTCGGAGAGCCGGCTCAGCCGCGAGCGGCAGGAGGCCATGAGCCTGGAGGACGTGGTGGTGACCGGCGCATCCACCGTGCAGCGCGTGGGGTCGCGCACCTTCTACCTGCGCGACGGCGTCTGGACCGACGCGGAGATCCGCGACGACACCCGTCTGCCGGAGACGACGGTTACGTTCGGGAGCGACGAGTACTTCGCGCTCATCCGCCGCATCCCCGCCCTGGCGCCGTACCTGGGGCTGGGCGAGCAGGTGGCGGTGGTCCACGAGGGCCGCATCTACCGCGTCCGCGCCCCGGCGCCGTAGGACGCGTGCGGGACGGACGCAGCCGGAGGGCGCGGGGCCGTTCGCTCCGCGCCCTCCGGCGCGTTCGGATGGGCATCGATTCCAGGGGCTTGACGATAATCGTTGCGAGGATTATTCTTCTGCACCAGCGCGGAGCGGAGGGAGACGCATGGCGGGGCGCATCCAGGAGGAGCTGAAGCAGACCAGGCCCATCGGCAGCCTGGAAGAGGAGGCGTACCTGAACCTGCAGCGCACCTCGAACGCGCTGAGCCAGGGGATCGCCGAGCTGCTGCGCAGCCAAGACCTTACGCCCGCGCAGTACAACGTGCTGCGCATCCTGCGCGGCGCCGGCGAGGGCGGGCTGAACGCCAGCGACATCGGGGGGCGGATGATCAGCCGCGATCCCGACATCACGCGGCTGGTGGACCGGCTGGAGAAGCGCGGGCTGGTGGACCGCTGGCGCTGCAGCGAAGACCGGCGGGTGGTGTGGACGCGGCTCTCGCAGGCCGGGCGCGCGCTGATCGAGCCGCTGGACGCGCCACTGGACGCGGTGCACCGGCGGCTGCTGTCGCACATGCCGCCGGAACGGCTGCGGACGCTGATCGAACTGCTGGAGGAGGCGCGGGATGGCGCATGAGCCGTTTTGCACGGCCAGATAGTTGTTGCAACGAATAGCCGCACAAGCCGTATCTGTCGGCGCGGCTCGCAAGGCGCCGGGGGGGGACCGGGGCCGACCACCGGGCGCAGGGCGCGCTCGCCAGACCAGGAGAACGACCTGTGACCGCTCGCGACAACCGCTTCGGCGACTGGGGGCTCACCGTGCTGCGCGTGGTGACGGGCCTTGTGTTCTTCATGCACGGCTACGTGAAGGTGTTCGTGTGGGGGTTCGAGGGGACGGCGGCGGGGTTCGGGCAGATGGGGATTCCGCTGGCGAACGTCGCGGGGCCGTTCGTGGGGCTGCTGGAGCTGCTGGGCGGGCTGGCGCTGATCGCGGGGCTGGCGACGCGGTGGATCTCCATCCCCCTGGCGGTGACCATGCTGGTGGCGATCGTGCAGGTGCACCTGCCCAAGGGATTCTTCAACCCCGAAGGCATCGAGTTCCCGCTGATGCTGCTGGCTTCCACCGTGGGGCTGGCGCTGGCGGGCGGCGGAGCCCTGGCGGCGGACAACCTGATCGCGGCGCGGCGCTCGGCCGCGCCGGCCAAGCCCGCCGCCGCGCCGCGCGCTGCCCACGCGTGATCGCAGAACCGGAATCGGCAGAGAAAGTCGACGGACGACTTCTCTGCCGACTCTGCGTCTGGGCGAGGTGAGGACAGCAGTGAGAAGCCCCCTTAAACGCAATCTGTCGTTCCGACGGAGCGCCGCACGTCGCGCGGCCGCTGCAAGAACGCCGGTACTCGCCCACTCTCAGGAACCGCCCGACGCCGGGGCGCTCGCACGCGCAAGCGCCGCACAGCGGGACCGGCGCCCGCCGCGGAGCACCAGAGCGTGCGAGTAGGCGCCATGCGAGACGCTCCCCGGCACCCCGCGGACGCCCGGGAGCGTTCTGCGTCCGGCGAAATCCACCGAACGCCGGGCGATCATTCCGGGCACGGGAGCTTGCGCTGCTCCTCGATGAAGCGCACGGGGCGCTCGCTGGCGGGAATGCGGACCATATCGCGGGGCCACACCCGCACCTTTGGCTCGGAGCACCCGTCCTGCCGCGTGGTGCGGCGCAGCACCACGAGCACCGAATCGCCCACCACGCCGCTGCCGCGCACCTGGATGCTGTCCGCGGCGGATTCGCGCCGTCCCATGGCCGCCAGAATCACCATCTCCTTCGACCAGTCGAATCCCGCCGGCAGTTGCGGGCGCGGGCAGCCCTCGGCAAAGCCGTACTCCCAGAAGCCGTTCCACTCCGCCTCCATCCGGAACACCTTGCGCATGGACGAGGGCTGGCACGCCGGCCGCTCCGTCGGCGGCATCTGCATGCGCGCATCCGCCGCGATCGGCGACACGCCCTCGGGGAGCGATGCTTCGCGTGCCCCCGCCTCCTCTCCCCCACCGCACGCGGCGGTGAGCAGCACGGCGGCGGAGGCGGTGAGGCGCAGAAGGCCAGCGCGGCGGGTCGGGGCGCGCGGATGAATGCCGATGGTGTGCATCCCGTGTTTCGTCGGAGGGAAAGGAGGAGCGTCGGGCCAACGCTGAATGGCCGGTGGAGAGTAGGGGCTGGTCCGCCGCGAAACAACCACCTCCGCCGCCGCGCCCCCCCGCGCCCCCGCGCGCCCCTGCGAGCGGTCGGGCGGGCGGCCGGGCCCGGCGCCTCCCTCGCGAATCGCCCGCGCGCTGCCTGCCGAACCTCCGTTCACCTTCCCCTCACGGGCCGGCGGCCCCATATTCCGGGCCAGCGTTCCCCACCACCGCGGCCGGGCCAATCCCGTCGCAAGTCGTTGGGCATCAAGCAGTTCCGCAGCCGCTTCGCAACCTCTTCGGGAGCCTCCAGCGCCGATGTCGTTCGTTCACCTGCACTGCCATTCCGAGTATTCGCTGCTGGACGGCGCCAACCGCATCGGCGACCTGGTCAAGCGCGCAAAGGACTTCGAACAGCCGGCCCTGGCGCTCACCGACCACGGCTGCATGTTCGGCGCGTGGGTGTTCCAGGAGGCGGCCAAAAAGGCCGGCATCAAGCCCATCATCGGCATGGAGGCGTACGTCGCCCCCACCAGCCGGCTCGACAAGACGAAGGCGAAGGGCGAAAAGGGGTACTACCACCTGGTGCTGCTGGCCCGCGACTACCAGGGGTACAAAAACCTCAGCAAGCTCACCTCCATCGGGTACACGGAGGGGTTCTACGGCAAGCCGCGCATCGACCGCGAGGTGCTGGCGCGGCACGGCGAGGGGCTGATCGTGACCAGCGCCTGCCTGGCGGGCGAGATCGCGCAGCACCTGATGGAGGACCGCTGGGAGCAGGCGCGCGAGGCGGTGGCGTGGCACCAGGAGGTGTTCGGCGAACGCTACTACCTCGAGGTGCAGGGCCACGACAGCCAGGGGCAGGAGGAGCTGAACCGCCGCGTCTTTCGCCTGGCCGAGGAGATGAGCGTGCCGGTGGTGGCCAGCAACGACGCGCACTTCCTGAAGGCGGAGGACCACCAGGCGCACGACGTGCTGCTCTGCATCGGGCTGGGCAAGGACTTCAGCGACCCCAACCGGATGAAGTACGACGGCCAGCTGTACTTCAAGAACCACCAGGAGATGGCGGAGCGCTTTCCCGGCCGTCCGGACGTGCTGGAAAACACGCTGCGCATCGCCGACGAGTGCAACTGGAGCTATCCCACCGGCTACCACGTCCCCGCCTTTCCCGTGCAAGAGGAGGGGTACGTCTCCGAGAACGAGATGCTGCGCGCCTGGGTGTGGAAGGGCGCGCTGAAGCACTACGCCCCCGCCGGCACGCCGGAGGGCACCGACCCCAGGACCGTGCTGGCGCAGGAGATCGTCGACCGCGTGGAGTACGAGCTGGAGGTGATCACCTCGCTGAACTACTCCGGCTACTTCCTGATCACGGCCGACTTCATCCGCTGGGCGCGCGACCACGACATTCCGGTCGGCCCGGGGCGCGGATCGGCGGCGGGGAGCATCGTGGCCTACTGCATGGGGATCACCGACTGCTGCCCCATCAAGTTCGACCTGCTGTTCGAGC
>JAHWJJ010000430.1 GCA_019348475.1 Gemmatimonadota bacterium
CCGGCTCCCATGCCGGCGTACGCCGCCACCGATTTCTCCGACGAGCAGGTCCGCGGCCTGGCGGCCTACGTATTCCTGCTCAGCCGCAATGGCGCCGCCCCGTAGCAGCGCGAGCCGCCCGCCGACCTCCCGCTCATTCCATCGCAGCCCGACATGCACAGCATCGCCGTGATTCCCGGTGACGGGATCGGCAGGGAGGTCACCCGCGAAGCCGTGCGCGCGCCCGAATTCCGTGTCGCGGTTCTCGTGGAGGATGCGGCGGAGGATCGCCGCCTGCGCCGCCCCCGGCTCGCGCAGCGCGCGCGCGAAGCGGATGGACGCGGGCGCCGCCGCCGCGCGGTACAGCGTGCTGGCGATGCGTGCGCCCGCGCTCACCGCGCACCCGCGCCCGAGAGCCGCTTCCACGCGATCCCCGCCGCCGTGCGGGCCAGGTCGCGCAGCCGCACCTGCGCCAGGCACGCCAGCTCCTCGCCGCGGGCGTGGCCGGGGTTGCGGTCGACGAAGAAGCGGACGTGCGGATTCGCCAGCAGCGCGCCGTCCACCGGCGCAAGGCCGTCGCGGACGCGCTCGTGCGGGGTGGCGTAGCGGACCACGCCGGCCGCCGGGTCGTACTCCGTGCCGAAGCGCTCCGCCGCCAGCAGGTCAAGGGCGGCGCGCAGTTCCGGCGGCTCCGCCCGGTCCCAGCGGGGGACGGCGCGCGGAAAGTGGTTCGCCATCAACAGGTAGGTGCGCCACCCCTTGGAGATCAGGAACCAGTAGAGGGGCCGGTGCGGATGGCGCAGCTTCAGGCGGAACAGGAGGCCGGCGAACGCGCTCTGCAGCCGCTTCTGCCCCCAGCACGAGCGGTCGATCACCGTGTCGCCGCTGAACACCATGGTCGCCGTGCGCGCGCCCACCCGCACCTCGCGGTGCAGCACGGTGCTGAACCCGCGCAACGCCCCGGTCGCCCGGTCGCGCAGCAGGATGACGCGCTGCTTCTCAGTGAGGTCGTGCTCGAAGCGCTCCCGGTCGGCGCCCTCGTAGTGCGCGCGGAACAGGGCGAACGCCGCGTCGCGCGTCCCCGCGTCCAGCAGGTGCGGCGCGACGACGAAGGCGCGGAGCCGTGGGGGCGGTCCGGGCAGCGCCGGCGCGGCGGTGCGCTCCGCGGCGGGAGGGGCGAGGGGCATGCGGACCTGCGGGGTGGGAGGCCTGCGGAAGTGCTGGGGAGTGTACCGTCGGCGGGCGCCGTCCGTTCCCCAATATGGCTACGGATGGGCGATGAACGCCAGCCGTCCGTGGCGCCGACCCCTCACCCGTGCCGTTCTCCCCCTCTCCCGGCGCAGTTTGCCGGGGGGGCCTGTAGCGCCCGGCGAACAGCTGGCCGGCCTGGTGGTGGCCGACGACAATCCCACAGGGTTTGCCGACCTTTCCCATGCCTGGCGTATGTTCGCCGATCGACGAAAGAAGGACAGAGCGGAGAAACGCGGCCGATTCAACGTCTACCGGGACGCGCGGCGCTGGTACGCCCGCGACCGCGGCGAGACCACGGTCCGCGAGCTGCTGACGGTGATGGACGGCGGCTGACCGGGGCCGCGGCTTCCGCGCCCCGGCCAGCGCCTCCTCGGTGCGGCGGATCAGTAGGTGTGGACCGCGATCGCCTCCAGCCGCAGTCCCTGGCCGGTGGTTCCGGCGACCTGGCCGTTGCAGCTCAGCCCCTGCCAGCCGTACGTCTGGACGTAGACCTCGTAGCAGATGCCCTCGTCCGTGTCCCCTTCCAGCCAGATGGCGACTGCCTCCATCCGCCGCGCCTGACCCGTGGTGCCCACGTACTGGCCGTTGCCGCACACCGGCGCCTGCCAGCCGTAGTCCTGCACGTGCGCCTGGTAGCACACCCGCGGCGGCTCCGGGCAGACGCCGTCCCAGCACGGCTCGAATGGGCCGCCGTTGAAGGCGCCGGAGTACCAGTTGAGCGCGAACGCCTCCAGCCGCAGCCCTTCACCGGGGTGGCCGGCCACCTGGCCGTTGCCGACCCACGCCTCCCAGCCGTAGTTCTGCATGTGGACCTGGTACTCCACGCTCGCCGACGAGCTGTGCGACGCCAGCGGGCCCGTCGGCGGCGCGATTGCCTCGCTGGACGGCACCACCGGGCCGTCAGCGCAGCCCGACAGCGCGGCGGCCGCGATGGCGGCCGCGAGTACACGGATGCTCCTCATTGCCGCTTCCTCCTCCTGACGGGTGGTCGCGCTCCGGCTGGCACCACGCTCCGCCGGAGCCGGGGCGCGCAGAGCCGGCGGAGCGGATTCCTCGGAAGGATTTCGTCTCGAAACGTGATGCATAAAACACGCCCATCTTCGTCGGAGTGGCGAGGCCTCTGCATCTCGGCTTCGCCCGCTCCCGCGCTTCGTGAGGAACACGGGCCGGGGGGTGGGGGACCCGCCTCAGATCTCCAGCCGCTCCACCTGCTGCGGCTCGCCCCACAGGCGGTGGACGATGGGCGCCGCCTCCGCTGGGTCGCCGGTGGTAAGGACGCGCAGCGAGCCGGGGCCGCCGCCCTCCAGCGCGCCCGCGTCCGCCAGGATCTGCCGGGTGCGGCGGGCGATGGCTTCGCCGCTGTCCAGCAGCAGCACGTCGGGCCCCAGCGCCTCGCGCACCGCGTCGCGGACGAAGACGTAGTGCGTGCAGCCCAGCACCACCGTGTCCACGCCGGATTCGCGCAGCGGCGCCACGTACGCGTCCATCCGCTCCGCCAGCTCCGGCCCGGCAAGGAGGCCGTCCTCCACCAGGTCGGCCAGCCCCGGGCAGGGGTCGCGCACCACCTGCACGCCGTCCGCGTAGTTGTCCACCAGCCGCTGAAAGCGTGCGGAGCGAAGGGTGCCGCTGGTCGCCATCACCCCCACCCGGCCGTTGCGGGTCTGGCGGACGGCGGGCTTGAGCGCCGGCTCCAGGCCGATCACCGGGATCGCCAGGCGCTCCCGCAGCGCCTCCAGCGCCGCGCCCGACGCCGTGTTGCAGGCCACCACCAGCACCTTGGCGCCCTGCGATTGGATCCACTCGCCGATGGCCAGCGTGCGGGCGCGCACCTCGTCGTCGCCGCGGTCGCCGTAGGGGACGTACGCGGTGTCGGCCACGTACAGCAGGTGCTCGGAGGGGAGGGCGCGGCGGATCTCGCGGGCCACGCTCAGCCCGCCCACGCCGCTGTCGAACACGCCGACGGGTGCGGTCACGGGCCGACGGGAACGGTGGCCCGCAGCTCGGTGCCGCCGCCGGGGCCGGGCACCGCGTTCACGTGCACGTCGAAGTCGTGCAGGTGCGCGGCGACGAACGCGTCCGCGCCGGAGAAGAAGAGCCAGAAGATGGAGAGCGTGATCCAGTCTTCGCGCTGGTTCTCGCGGTCGCGCACCAGGGGGTGCTTGGCCGTGGGGCCGATCTCCCCCGTCTGCCGCGCGATGCTTTCCAGCTGCCGGGCCTCCTTGAGCTTCTGGTGCGACTTGAGCACCATCCACAGGCTCCCCGTCTCCAGCAGAAAGTACACGCCGCCGCGGCCGGGAGCGCCCAGCTCCGACTGTCCCCACCCGGGCAGCACCAGCGAGCGCAGGAACGCCCCGCGCGGCGAGATCGGGAGCAGGGTGTCGGCCACCGTGGGGACGGTGTCGCCGCGGATCGTGAACGCACGGCGGGCGGTGTCGCGCGCCGCCGGGTCCTGCGCGGCGGCGGCGCCCGGCAGCAGGCACGCCAGCAGCAGAGCGAGCGCGGGGAGGACGCGGTTCATCCGCGACGAAACGGCGAAAGCTCGACGGTTCGGCATTGCTGGACGATGGATGGGGGCGGCGTGCCGCGGCTCCCGGTGCAAACCCCGGTCCCGGAAAAAGGTTGCGGCGACGTGCGAGAGTAGGAAGGTACAGGGGCCTGACCGGAGTCTGTCAAGGTGAGTGACTCAGAGGCCCGATGGTACCCGATCCTGAGTTGCCCAGGAGAACTGTCGTTCGGAGGGAGGCGCTGCCCGGGGAAGCGACTCAGCTGTCGTTCCGAGGAAGGCGCCCCGCGCGATCCTGACGTGTGCTGGATCTGCGGGGCGCC
>JAHWJJ010000431.1 GCA_019348475.1 Gemmatimonadota bacterium
AGAGCTGCTGGACCTGGTGTTCCGCTGGGTGCACGTGATCGCCGCGATCATGTGGATCGGCAACTCCATGCTCTGGAACTGGATGGACCGCAAGCTGGAGCCCTCGCGCGAGGGGCGCGAGGGGATCCAGGGCGAAATCTGGCTGCTGCACAGCGGCGGGTTCTACTACGTGCAAAAGGACCTGACCGGGTGGGACCGCGGGCGTCCGCTGCACTGGTTCAAATGGCAGGCGTACACCACCTGGCTCAGCGGCGCGGCGCTCCTCATCATTGTCTACTACGTCAGCGCCGGCGCGCTGCTGCTGGATGCGTCCGGCTCCGGGCTCAGCCACGGCGCCGCCGTCGGCATCGGGGTGGGGGTGGTGATCGGCGGATGGATGGTGTACGACCTGGTGCTCGCCCGCGTGCTGGACCGGGCCGGGGCCATGGGCGCCGTGATCGGAATGGCGGCCATCGTGGCGGTGGCGTACGGGCTGGTGCAGGTGTTCAGCGGGCGCGCGGCGTTCCTGCACGTGGGCGCCATGCTGGGCACGCTGATGGCCGCCAACGTGGCCCACCACATCATGCCCTCGCAGCGCGAGCTGGTGGGCGCGGTGGAGGCGGGGCGGCAGCCGGACCCGGCGTACGCCAGACGCGCCAAGTCGCGCTCCATCCACAACAACTACATCACCTTCCCGGTGATCGTGCTGATGCTGAGCAGCCACTTTCCCGGGATCTACGGCCACCGGCTCAACTGGCTGCTGCTGGGCATCCTGGCCCTGGGCGGCGCCCTGGTGCGGCACATCCTGAACGTCCGCTTCGACTGGCCGCGGTGGAAGCCCGCGCTCGCCGCGGCCATCGCAGGCACGCTGGCCGCGCTGTACCTGGTCGGCGCGCCCCGCGCCGGTGCCGACGTGGAGGTGGAGGGCGGGCGCCCCGTTGCGTTCGCGGAGGCGAACGCCGTGCTCCAGAAGCGCTGCGCCGTCTGCCACAGCGCCAGCCCCGCGGACCTGACGTTCGGCGTGGCCCCCGCGGGCGTGGCGTTCGACACACCCGAGCAGATCCGCGCGCGGGTGGAGCGTATCCGCGCCCGCGCCGTGGAGACGCAGACCATGCCTCCCGCCAACAAGACGCACATGACCCCCGAAGAGCGCGCCCTCCTGGACCGCTGGATCGCCCAGGGCGCGCCGCTCGAAAGCTCGCACTGAGCGGATGGATGCTACGCCTCGAACCTTCGGCCCGTCCTTCTCCATCTGACGCCTTCGAGGCGAACATCGCCCAAGCGTACCAGGCGTGGAAGGAGGCGGCGCCAGCTGCGCATCATCAGGGCTGGCTATTCCTGTATTCCAGCCGCCGCACATTTGGCCCCGCAGCCCGCATCGTCATCTTGGGCCACAACCCATGTCCCGTTCCCCTACGCGACGGGGGCTATGGAGAGATCGGAAGCTACACCGATGCGCTCGGCGGAAGGCATCCGTTCGGTCCCTACGTTGAACGCATCCGCGGCAGCGAGAATATGCCCTACGGCTGGTTCGCGTCCAACATCGGCATCCTGCTGCGCGCCGTTGCCAGGAACCTGAAAGGCTGCCAACCGGCCGAGCTGCTGGAACAGACGCTCATCAGCAACTTTTTTCCCTTTGCCTCCGATCGTCTGGAACAGCCGCTCGAAAGCGCCGAGGCGTCGCGAACGTTCCTGCTGCCGGGCCCGGTGGTCCGGCTGCCTTCCCCGCCTGGAGCCCCGCCACGCGCCACCCGCAACCTGGAGCAATGGGCCAGCGATTTCTGGAGAACGATCCTGATTGGCCACGGGAGCAATCCCCCGGTCCTCACTCCGGACGTTCTCATCGTGGGGGGATATTACTGGCGAAGGCGGCTGCTGCCCAACCTCGGCATTCCCCTTGTGCCGGGTCGGATTGAGACGTCGGTGGATCGCGGCGGACGGTCCATGCACGTGTTCGCTCTCCCCCACACGAGCCGCGCCGAATGGAACGTCCCGGCGTTGACCGCTTCCAGACGCATTGCGTCGCTCATCGGCGCCTCAATCCGTTAGCGGCGCGCGGCCTCGGCACCGTTCCTTTCCGGCTCCAATCCCCCCCACCAACGCCGCGTGATGGATCGATCCAGAGGTCTTCCGCTGCTCATCGCACGCAGCTTCATCACCGTACTTCTATGCCTGCTCGGCGCCTGCGGCAACGACGAGCCCCGCGTGGAGAAGGCTGCCGCGGTGCGCACGCAGGCGAAGCAGAGAACGTATGCTGAGTGCATGGCGGCGGCGGACCGCCAGCCCAGCCGCGCGGAGACCGTAGCCAAGGCGCGCGAGTGCATCCCCCTTCCCACGGCGCCCCTGGCCAACTCTACCGTGCCGCCGTCCGTTCCGACCACGGCGGGCGGGACCGGCGCGGCCGAGCCCCTGCGTGCGGCGGATTCGCTGGGCGCCATCCGCAGCGTCTACACGTCCCTGGCAGAGGCCGACTGCCGCGTCATCGAAGTGGACAAAGAGTCCGGGAGCAGCGTTTCTCGCTGTTCCGGCGTCGCGGGATACGCGCTCAAGGTGCTCGACGGCGACGCGCGGATGTCGGTGGACGTGATCACCCCCGACGGGCGCGACCATTCGCTCAACTACTTGAGCGTCATCACCCGGGCCTTCTCCAGCCTGGGTCCGCGCGCGGAGTGGAGGATGCAGAGCGAGCGCCCCGTCGCGCTCATCGTGCGGGTGAACGCGTACCAGGACCCCGAGAACCCGGACCGAACCACCTCCTACCTCGCGGTCGCCCGGATCACCCCCGCCGGAACCTGCGTCACGGACCGCATCGGCCCCGTGCCGAACGCGAACGCGGCCGCCCGCGCCGCCGCCGACCGCGCCGCCGTCCGGCCGTGCTTGGGCGAAGTCCCGTGAGGTAAGCTGCGCAAATCCCGCTGACGTGCCTCACTGGCTCGCGCGTCCGCGGGCGTGCGCGGCGCGTTCCGGGCACCGGAAACGGCACGCGGGCTGCAGCGAAAAAGCGCGCTGGATCTACGTCACCCAACCCGAGAAAGGAGGAGAGTACCGATGAGTCCCGTTTTCCGTTACGGCCTGCTGGCGGGCGTTGCCGCGGCCATCCTCCTGATCCTGGCGCCGCAGCCGCAAGGCGCCGTGGCGGCGTTCGCGCTGGTGGCCGCGCAGCTGCTGGCGGGCGCGGCGATCCTGTGGCGCCGCACGGGCCTGAAGTACGCGACCGCCTCGCTGATCACCGGAGCGGCGGGCGCCGCGCTGATTGCGTACCTCTTCGCGGCGGGGCTCGAGCTCTTTTCGCTTTCCGCGGCACCGGTGGCCGCCGCCGTCCTGCTGATCGCCGGCCCCGTTCTGTTCGCCGTCGAGGCGCGGGCGAATCCCGCGAAGTGGCGGGCCTGGCGTGAGCAGGTGGAGAACGCGTCGGTCGTGGACCTGCTGCGCGGCCGCCACATCCCGCACCTGCGGTAACAACAGCGCCGCCGGCCGACGCAGCGGCCCCGCCGGAATACCCGGCGGGGCTTCATGTGCTTGACGTGCGGCGTGCTGTCGGGGTCAAACGCCGACGCCGCGGTTCCGCCTGGGGCGAAACCGCGGCGCGGCGGGACCGGCGCGGCGAAGGGGGCTCAGGCCACCATCAGCATCGGCTCTTCCAGGTACTGCTTGAGCGTCTGGAGGAACGCCGCGCCCGTGGCGCCGTCGATCACGCGGTGGTCGCAGCTCAGCGTCATCCGCATCCGCTGGCGGATCGCCATGTTCCCCTCCTCGTCCACCACCACCTTCGGCCCGATGGCGCCCACCGCGAGGATCGCGGCCTCGGGCGGGTTGATGACGGCGGTGAACTCTTCGATGCCGAACATCCCCAGGTTGCTGATGGAGAAGGTGCTGCCCGTGTACTCCTCGGGCTTCAGCTTCTTTTCCCGTGCGCGGCCGGCCAGCTCCTTGACCTCCGCCGCGATCTCGCTGACGCCCTTGCGGTCGGCGTCGCGAATGACGGGCGTGATGAGCCCCTCGTCCACCGCCACCGCGACCCCGACGTGCACCTGCTCGTACAGGTGGATGGCGTCGCCCGTCCAGGCGGCGTTCAC
>JAHWJJ010000432.1 GCA_019348475.1 Gemmatimonadota bacterium
GTCAGCGGTAGCGCGCCGCCAGGCGCGCGGGGTCGGCGCCCAGGGCGTAAGCCGCGCGAAGACGCCACATCAGCAGCACGGTGCGCAGCACGCCGCGCGCTTCCCACCGGCGGCTGGAGGTGAGCACGCGCTCTCGCAGGCACAGCGGCGGCCCCATCCGCCGGAGAAGCGTGCACAGCGCGACGTCTTCCATCAGCGGGATGAGGGGAAAGCCGCCCGCGCGGTGGAACCAGTCGCGCCGCGCGAAGATCGCCTGGTCGCCCGTGGCGATCCCCGTCAGGCGCGAGCGCAGGTTCATCATCCGCTCCACCATGCGCAGCGCGGGGTGGCGCCCGCTCAGCCGCACGTCGAAGCGCCCCCAGCCGCGCCCGCTCGACGTCAATCCATCCACCACCCGCTCGTCGGCCCCGGGCGGGAGCACCGTATCCGCGTGCAGAAAGAGGAGCACGCCGCCGGTGGCCGCATCGGCGCCGGCGTTCTGCTGGCGCGCGCGGCCCGGCTGCGACACGATGACGCGGTCCGCGAGCGGCGCCGCGATCTCCGCCGTCCGGTCGGTGCTGCCGCCATCCACCACGATCACCTGGTGCCCGCGCGCGCGCATGGGCTGCAGCACGCGCAGCGTTTCCGCGATCCCCGGCGCCTCGTTCAGCGCGGGGATGATGATGGAGATCGGGATGGGAGGTGCATCGATCGCACTCATACCGGATTCTCAGATCGATCGTGCATGGAGCGTCAAAAGATGGCCTCACGCGGAGGGCGCGGAGGACGCGGAGAAAAGAAGAGGAATGGTCTGTCCTCCGTGTCCTCCGCGCCCTCCGCGTGAGATTGGCAGTAGAACTCCAGGTGCATAACGGCCTGCACGACCGGGTATGAGACAGATGGGGTGCACCTTCGCGCTACACCTTCGCCGCTGCGCCGATGCGGAAGGCGTGGCGCGATTCCGTCCATCCCTCCTCGCCCGGCGCGACGGACCGTTCGACGAAGCGCACCTGGCCGTCGCGGGCGATGGTGAGGACGGTGGAGGCGCGGGTGCCGTACACCTCCGTGCGGATGAAGGGGGCCGACAGCAGCCGCTCGCGCTCCGCCCCCACTCCGGTATCGGGGAGCGCGTCGTCCGCGGCGATCACCCGGTCCGCCAGCGCATCCCACAGCGGTGCGTCCCATCCATCCCCCTCCGCGGCCGCGAGCGCGTCCGCCATGGCCCGCCTCGCACGCTGCACCTTGGGCCAGGGCGTATCCAGCAGCGCGTTGCTCAGCCCGTAGACGCCGGGCTCCAGCCGCCGCACGCCCTCGGCCCGATTCGAGAGGTAGAAGAATCCCCCCTCGTCGCCCACCAGCAGGTTGAAGCCGTTGTACCGCGCCGCGCGCCGGGCCAGCGCGTGCGCATAGGCCTCCGCGTCCGCCGCGCCGCGCAGGAAGTCCGCGACCAGCGCGCCGCGCGAGGGGGCGTCCGGGCGCTCCGCCAGGCCGGGGTCGCGGTAGTTGGTGACGGCCGCCACGCGCCCGCCGCGGGTGACCCCCATCCAGGTGCCGCCCTCGCGCAGGTCGCGGCCGGCGAGCACGTCCGGCGCGTCCGCCCACCACTGCGCCTGGGCGGCGGGGCGGGCGTAGAACTCGTCGCGGTTGGCGGCCACCACCAGCCGGTACGAAGGATGCGCATCCAGCGCCAGCGCGATCAGGCACATGCGGTGCTTTCCTGGATGTACGGAGCCGAACGGTTGCGGCGGACCGGAGTATCAAGACCGCCTTCGCGGTCCCGGGAGGCACGTTCGTACCCCTTTGCCGAGTACCCGAGCCATGCTGTCCTACCGCCGCCACTTCCTTTCCCCCGAGCACGAGTGGGTGGTGTTCGTGCACGGGGCCGGCGGCAGCTCGTCCATCTGGTACCGGCAGGTGCGGGAGTTCCGCAAGGTGTTCAACGTGCTGCTGATCGACCTGCGCGGCCACGGCGACTCGCAGCCGCCGCTGCTGCTGCCGTACGAGGGCGACCGCTACACTTTCGAGGCCGTGTCGGGCGAGATCCTGGACGTGCTGGACCACGAGGAGGTGGCGTCGGCGCACTTCGTGGGCATTTCGCTGGGGTGCATCCTGATCCGCACGCTGGGCGAGATCGCGCCGGAGCGGGTGCGGTCGATGGTGATGGGCGGCGCCATCATCCGCCTGAACCTGCGTTCGCGGTTCCTGGTGACGCTGGGGAACGCGTTCAAGCGCATCATGCCGTACATGTGGCTGTACCGCCTGTTCGCGTGGATCATCATGCCCCGCAAGCGGCACCGCGAGGCGCGCAACCTGTTCGTCACGCAGGCGAAGCGGCTGTGCCAGAAGGAGTTCATCCGCTGGTTCCGCCTGACCTACGAGGTGAACCCGCTGCTGGCGCGCCTGTTCGAGCAGAAGGAGCTGCCCATCCCCACCCTGTACGTGATGGGCGACGAGGACCACATGTTCCTGCCGTCGGTGACGCGGATGGTGAGCCGCCACACCCGCTTCAGCAGGCTGGAGGTGCTGCCGGAGTGCGGGCACGTGGTGAACGTGGACCGGCCGGAGCTGTTCAACCTGCTGTCCATCGACTTCATCCGCGCCGCCACCCCCGCCTGATGCGCCCGCTGGCCGCCGCGCTGCTGCTGTTCGCCCTTGCCGCCTGCGACGCCGCCGAGCGCGCGGTGGACGACACTTCGCTGGTGGCCGCGGGCGACATTGCCAGCTGCTACTGGCGCGGCGACGAGGCGACGGCGCGGCTGCTGGACCGGATCGGGGGCGTCGTGGCGACGCTCGGTGACAACGCGTACCCCAACGGCAGCTACCGCGAGTACACGCAGTGCTACCACCGCAGCTGGGGGCGGCACCTGGACCGCACGCGGCCGGCGGTGGGGAACCACGAGTACCGCACGAAGGACGCGGCGGGGTACTTTCGCTACTTCGGCGCGCGGGCGGGGCCGCCCGGCAAAGGGTGGTACAGCTACGCGCACGACGGGTGGCACGTGGTCGTGCTGAACAGCGACGAGCCGCTGGACCGCGGGACGGAGCAGTTCGAGTGGCTGGTGGAGGACCTGCGGACGCACCCCTCGCGGTGCACGCTGGCGTATTTTCACCACCCGCGGTGGAGCAGCGGGCGGCACGGCGGCAAGGACCGGGTGGTGGATGCGTACCGCGCCATGTACGACGCGGGGGTGGACGTGGTGCTGAGCGGGCACGACCACCATTACGAGCGGTTTGCGCCCATGGACCCGGTGGGGCGGCTGGACCGGGAGCGCGGGATCCGGCAGTTCGTGGTGGGCACCGGCGGGGCGCCCTCCTATCGCCTGCGCGAGCGGGTGCGGAACAGCGAGGCCGTTGCCGCGCACGTTCGCGGGGTGCTGCGCCTGGAGTTTCGCCCCGACGGGTACGAATGGGAGTTCGTTCCCGTGCCCGGGCGCAAGTTCCGCGACGCGGGGCGGGCGCGCTGCAACTGAGCACCGCGCCCGCGGCGGCGAGGCGCTACGACGGAAGCATCGGGATATCCACCAGCCTTGCGATCGCGGAAGTGGCCCCTAGATTGTGATACCGCTTCCCGTTGCAGCAAAGGCTCCGCCGCATGCTCTCCCTCGCCTTCCACCGGCCCCGCGTGGGGTACGCACTCCTTCTGCTCCCCGCGCTGGTCGGCGCCACCTCCGGCGCGCCCGGCTCCGCTCTTTCCGCACGCACGGCCCAGCCCGCGCCGGCGCGGCTGCCGTCCGATCGCCCCACGCTGGTGGCCGCGGCCATCCCGTGCATCTCCGGCACCTGCCAGGTGCAGGTGCATGCGCCCGTCGCCGCGCCCATCAAGCCGCTCCCCGCCCGCCCCCCTTCCGCGCTCCCTGGCGCACCGCTGAAACCTTTCCTCACGCACAGCCGGTAGAGCAAGCAGAGTCGTTCTGTAGCAGCACCCGGCTGGCTCCTGTCGACTCCACGCGACCCAGACCACTCCTCTTCAGGGGCGGCGGTCCTGCATTTGCGCGGGGCCGGCGACAAGCCCTCGCACTTTCGCACTTTCGCACTTTCGCACTTTCGCACTCACGCACTCACGCACT
>JAHWJJ010000433.1 GCA_019348475.1 Gemmatimonadota bacterium
GTTCACCCGTTCACCCGTTCACCCGTTCACCCGTTCACCCGTTCACCCGTTCACGGATCAGCGCCGCGCGACGTCGAGTGCCAGCCGTCCTTGGTCCAGTACACGACGACGCCGCAGCGGCCGCGGGTCCAGGCCAGGCGCTGCAGCTCGGGGGGCACTTCGCTGGCTTCGCGATACACTTCCACCGCCACCACGTCGGAGCGGCGCAGCGTTTGTTCCAGCGCCACCCACCTGGGCCAGCCGCCGTAGAACGGCAGTCCGTTCACCAGGTAGCGCAGGCAGCGGTTCCCCCGGCGGCTGCGGGGGCGGCGGTAGGCGGTGCGCCCTTCCGCGTAGACATCGATGCCGGGGACGGAATACAGCAGGTCGCCGGGCCAGGTCGCCCGCCGCCGGGCCACGTACGCCGAGTCGAGGTACACCCCGTTCCCCGTCGCGCGCCGCCGCTCGAACGTCTGCCGGCCCACCTCGGGGCCGGTGCTCCCCACCACCGTCACCGTGTCCAGCACCACCGGCCGGGCGGACAGCCGCAGCGCCACCGGCGTCTCCCCCGACGGCGCGACGCGGACCGCCTCACCTGCGTGGCCGTACCCGGCGCGGGTCGCGCTTACGACGTACGGGCCAGGATCGTCCAGACGCAGGCGCACCTCGCCGTTCCCACTGGTGAAGCCCGCCTGCGCCAGCTCGCCGGCGGCGTCCTCCACGCGCACCATCGCGCCCGGCACCGGTGCCCCCGAGGCGGCGTCGGACACCGTCACCCGCACCGCCTGCGCGGCACACGGCGCCGCGGCCACAAGGGCCGCGCAGAGGCTGAGGACGCGGCGGATGCTCATCCTGGTACCTGTACAGGGTTGCGCGCCCGGAGGTCGCATCGGGTCATCCCTCTCCCGCGGACCGTGGGTCGGGCGGAGCGAAGCATCCCGTTGAAGGCGCGACGTTCACCCGCCCGGGGCAGAAGCCGGCTCCCCCCCGTCGGCGGTTCGCCCCAGCGCATCCAGCAGCTTGCCGTGGATGCCGCCGAACCCGCCGTTGCTCATCACCAGCACCACCTCGCCGCCCTGCAGCTCGGGCGTAAGGCGCGCGACGATCTCGTCCGGGTCCGGGATGAAGTCGGCGGGCTTGCCGGCGGCGCGCCAGGCGTCCACCAGCTCCAGCGGGTTCATCGCCGTGTCGGCCGTGTAGCGCTCGGGGTGAAAGAGCCCGGCGAGCACCACCCGCGCCGCGCCGGCAAAGGCGTCGCGGTACGCTTCCTGGAATTCGCGGCGCTGGGCGGTGTAGCTGCGCGGCTCGAAGATGGCCACCACGGGACGGCCTGGGTATCGCTGGCGGACGGCGTCGATGGTTTCACGCACGGCCGTGGGATGGTGCGCAAAGTCGTCCATCACCGTCACGCCCCGCACCGTTCCGCGCACCTCCATCCGCCGCTTTACGCTGGCGAAGGTCCGCAGCCCCTCGCGCACCCCGCCGCGGTCCGCGCCGATGGACTCGGCCGCGGCGATCACCGCCAGGCAGTTGCGCACGTTGAACGCCCCCGTGAGCGGCGTCTGCACCTCTCCCCACACCTCGCCGCCGCGCGCGACGGTGAACCGCGTCCCCTCCTCGCCGAAGGAGACGTCGCGCGCCGTCCAGCGCGGGTGCTCGCCTTCGAGCACGGAATCATCGCCGTAGGCGAACGACTCCACCGGCGCGAACGCGTTCGGCGCCAGCTCGCGCACGATGGGCGAATCCCACCCCGCCACCAGCGCGCCGTTGCGGGGCACCAGGTTGATGAAGCGGGAAAAGGCGAAGCGGTACGCCTCTTCGTCACGGTAGATGTCCGCGTGGTCGAACTCGATGTTGTTGACGATGGCCGTGACGGGCAGGTAGTGCCACATCTTGGGCCCCTTGTCGAAGTACGCCGTGTCGTACTCGTCGGCCTCGATCACGAAGTAGTCGCTCTCCGTCAGCCGGAAGCTGCTGCCGAAGTTCTCCGCGATCCCGCCGATCAGGAACGACGGGTTGAGGCCCGCGCTCTCCAGGATCCACGCCAGCAGCGACGTGGTGGTCGTTTTTCCGTGAGTGCCGCCCACGGCCAGCACGTGGCGGCCGCGCAGCAGCTCCTCCTTGATCACCACGGCGGCGGCCGTGTAGTGCATCCGCCGGTCCAGCACCGCCTCCAGCTCCGCGTTCCCGCGCGAGATGGCGTTGCCCACCACGACGACGTCGGGGTCCACGTCCAGGTTGGAGGGCGCGTACCCCTCGGCGTACTCGATGCCCAGGCTGCGCAGCTGGCTGGACATGGGCTCGTACACGTTCTCGTCGCTGCCGGTGACGCGGTGCCCGGCCGCGCGCAGCAGCCCCGCCAGTGACGCCATCGCCGTCCCGCCGATGCCGATCAGGTGGTAGTGGCGCGGATTCTCCGTACGGACGGCGTGGGTGCGGGCGCTGGACGCGGACTGGGGCATGCCTGCATTCTCCTTGCGAGGTGGCTCAGGCGCGCGCCGGATTGCCAGAGGCGTGCCGCGCCCCGGCGGACGAAGCGCAGCGTGTAGATTCGGAGGCGCGCCGCACCCGCGGCAACGGCGCGGCGCCACATCATCCAGGCGAGGCGGGGAGAGGGATGACGGAAGATACGGTCCTGCAGATCAACGATTCACTGTGGATTCCCCGCGCCGAGCTCACCTACCGCGCCACTCGGTCGGGCGGGCCGGGCGGACAGCACGTCAACACCACGTCCAGCCGGGTGGAACTGGCGTGGGACGTGGCCGCGTCCCCCAGCCTTACGGACGAGCAGCGGGCGCGCATCCAGGACAAGCTGGCCAACCGCATCAACTCCGAGGGCGTGCTGCTGATGTCGTCCAGCGAGCAGCGAAGCCAGCACCAGAACCGCGAATCGGTCACCGCGCGCTTCGCCGAGCTGGTGGCGCAGGCGCTGGTCGTCCCCAAGAAGCGGATCAAGACCCGGCCGTCGCGCGCCGCGAAGGAAGCGCGCCTGGACGAGAAGAAGAAGCGCTCCGCGGTCAAGAAGATGCGCGGCTCCATCCGCCACGACGAGTAGCGCGAGGATGATGGGACGGATGCCGAACGCGAGCAGCGACCGCATCTCCCCCAGCGACTCCCACGCTCCGCCCGCGGGAGCGGCTGAAGCCGCCGCAACAAAAGCGGAAAGCCCCGCAAACTGCGCGGGGCTTCACCAGCCAGGGACGGATCGTCATTCCCCGGCAGAGGGCGGGTCGCGTTCGGTGCCGCTTGCCCGCGGCCGAGGGCAGGGGTGCCAGGGAGGTCCGTAGTCCGGCGGCACCCTGCGCCTGAACCACCAGTTCGCGCGGGCCGGCGACGTGGCCGCGCTGATGAACCGGGAGCCGGACGAGCAGACGGCGTGGAGCGCCGGCAGTCGCGGCGGCGTGGGCCGGCCGCAGGTGCTTGCTCGGTGTCCGTCTTGCTGCTACTGTTGTACCCAGCAACGTCTTCCGACGCCGCCAGCCTCCACCGGGCGCGGCCTCGTTCCGGGTCCCCCCCGGACCCATCTCCCCGACCCGCGTTACCCGGAGCCGCCCCCATGAAACTGCCGTTCATCGCGCTTGCCGCAGTGGCCGCCGCGCTGCTGGCCGAGCCCGCGGAGGCGCAGCCCGAGATCGTCACCATGCAGCTGGACTCCGCCGTCGTACTCATGGCCGGCGGCGGCTTTGCTCCTTCCGACGAGGCCGTGATGGGCAGGCTCTCGCAGGGTGCCGACGAGGAGTTCGAGCTGGAGTTGGATGGGGGCGAGTACCTGGTGGTGGGCGTGTGCGACGGCCACTGCACGGACCTGGACCTGGTGCTCACGAACGGCGGCGGCGATGAGGTGGAGGCCGACCGCGAGCTGGACGACATCCCCATGCTGTCCATCCAGGGCCAGCGCGGAACCTTCGTGCTGTCGGTGCAGATGGCGACGTGCTCGTCGTCGGGGTGCCACTACGGCGTGCGCGTCTTCCACAAGCGGTAGCCCCGCGGCGGTGGATGAAGAACCAGAGCGCCCGCCAGCCGCCGGGCGCTTTCGGTTTGTCGGGCCAGCGGATGCGGAGCGCCG
>JAHWJJ010000434.1 GCA_019348475.1 Gemmatimonadota bacterium
CCGGCGGCCAGCGCGGCCGCGAGCGTGGCCACCACGCCGCCGGCGGCGGGAAGCACCCCCTGCGCCTCGTACAGGATCAGGCTGGCCGCCGCGAACGCCACCACCCCCAGCGCCACCCCCGCCAGCGCGGCGCGCGCCAGCACCGGCCAGGCGGGCCGGCGGGCGGCGTCAGGACTCGAATCGGCCGTATCCTCCACGATAATAAAGCAGCGGGGTTCCCTCGCGGGCGTCGGCGGCAAGCACCTCGCCTACGAAAATGGTGTGGTCGCCGCCCGGCAGGGCGGCGGTCACGCGGCAGTCCATCCAGGCCAGCGCCTCGTCCAGCACGGGGGCCCCGGTGCGCTCCGGGCGCCACGCGGTGCCGCGGAACTTCTCCTCGGCGCCCCCGGCCGAAAAGCGCCGCGCCAGCGTTTCGCCGCGTCCTTCTTCCAGCACGTTCACCGCGTAGTACCCCGCGCCCTCCATCCACCCGTGCGTTTGAGACTGCCGGTCCACGCACACCAGCACCAGGGTGGGATGCAGCGAAAGCGCGCTCACGGCGCTCACCGTAAGGCCGCAGGCGGACCCGTCCGCGCGGCACGAGGTGACCACCGAAACGCCGGTGGCAAAGTGGCCGATCACCCGGCGAAACTCGCTTTCGTCGATCATCTTGGCAGCGGATGCGTGGCGCCGTACCTTGCCAGCCCGCGCGCGGAGGCTGGCCGGTTCCTTGCTTGCAGCGCCCGCGTGTGCAAGGGCCCGGCCGTTCCCGGAACGCAAAAGCCGGGCGGACGTGGGCCCGGCCCGCTCCCCAGGATTCCAGAAGATCGTGAAGATGCGCGTCGTGGCAGCCCGGGCCGTCCGCGTGGCGGCGCCCCTGATTGTAACCGCTCTGGCCGCGTGCGACAACGTGGAGTGGGGCGGCGCCACCGTTCAGGTGGTCACCCCCCCGCCTCCCGGCGCCGGAGAGGCCGACCTTCCCGATCCCGGCACCTTTGCCGGGCTGGGTCTGCCGACCGGGCGCGTGCTCTTTCACGTGCGGCGCAACGCCGACGGCACGGCGCACATGACGCCCGTCGCCGAGATCTCCGGCGACTCGCTGCGCAGCATCCGCAAGCCGGCCGGGGTGGCGCCGGAGGCGTACGAGCAGCGGTTCCGGCAGGCGGTGATGGACCTGAACACCGAGTTCGTCCTCTTTCGCCGCGGCGCCGAGGTGGGCGCGCTCACGGTCAAGGCGCCGGGGCCGGTCACGTCGTGCGGCGTGCCCACCTCCACCGGGCAGGTGAGCACGGTGGCGGCGGCGGCGGGCGAAAGCGAGTTCCTGGCGTTCCGCCGCGGCCTGGGGCCGCAGGTGCGGGGCGAGTACTCGCCGCCGCAGGTGGAGGGCACCATCCAGCGCTACGCGTCGCTGCTGGCCGAGCGGCTGGTGCTGCAGAACGGGCTGCAGCGGCCCCGCAGCTGGCCGGGGGCGCAGCGGGACCTGCAGGCGCTGAACGTGGTGCGGGGCGGCCAGGCCGAGATGGCGGCCACCTACCTGGTGGGCGACAACCTGGGCGTGGGGCCGGCGGACCCGGAGGGGTACAGCGTGTTCTACCTGGCCAGCTACGAGCAGCGCGCGGGGTACACGCCCTTCTACACCGAAGTGCGCGACTACGACAAGACGGGCAAGGGCGCGCCCAAGCTGGTGGACCACCTGAACTGGAACGGCGAGGGCGAGGGCGAGATCCTGATCCAGGTGTTCGGCACGCGCGAGTCGTGGTACGAGGCGGTGTCGCGCGACGGGGGCACCTGGCGCAAGGTGTGGGAGGGCGCCCGCTGCCGCGAGCCCGCGCCGCCCACCCCGCGCAGCATCGGCGCGGCGGAGCGCACGGGGCAGACGCGCTGAGTGATGGAAGGATGGAGTGATGGAGTGACGAAAGCGCACGCCGGGGTTCCAGCGCCGGGCCGGCGATGAGCAGTACGCGTCAGGATCGCGCGGGCTCCTTCTCCTCCGATCGATTGCGCGCTGCATCGCCGGGCAGAAGAGCGAGGGGGTGGATGATGATCGTCATCCACCCCCTCGAACTTACTTCAGAAATCCCCGCTCCCGGTCGCGAGCGGCGAAGTATGCCGCGTTGCGCGGCGGCCCGACGCGCTCCGCGGGCGGCGTGTTGCGGTACGCGATCCACTCGCGCCACCCCGGAAGCTCGACCTCAATGAAGGGGCCTTCCTGGCCGGTCTCCTTGAGGAAGGCGGCTTCCTCGGGGTCGCGCGCGGGCCGCGTCATGCCGCGGATGTCCGACCGTGCATTGACCTGCTGCACGCCGACGCGCCTCCGGGCCCACTTGGCCCTGAGCTCGCTCAGGTCGTAATCGTCGATGTTCACGTGCGCCCCCCGCGTCTGTCTTCGAACGTCTACGAGAATAGCAGATTCTGGTCACTTTGTCTACTTACCCCCCGAGTGCCGATCAGCGGATGACTTCGCTCTCGGTGACAACGGCGTCGAGGCGGACGTCCCACGGTTCGTGGGGGACGGAGGGGGTTTCCTGGGCGGCGAAGAAGAGGCCGCAGCGGAAGCCGCGCCAATCGGGGTGCGCCAGCAGGCGGTCGTAGTAGCCGGCCCCGCGGCCCAGCCGGTGGCCCGCGCGGTCCCACGCCAGCCCCGGGATGAGCGCCGCGTCCACGTCGCGCACGCCGCGCGCGGGGCAGGCGTCCGCATCCGGCTCGCGGATGCCGAAGCGCCCCTGCCGCAGCGCGCCGGGCGCATCCACCGCGTGCAGCGCCATTCGCCCCTGCGGCAGGCAGCGCGGATAGAGGAGCGTGATCCCCCGCCGGCGCGCCTCAGCGGCGATCGCGTCCGTCCCGACCTCTTCCGGCAGCGACGCGTAGACCAGCAGCGTGCGCGCGCCGGCAACCTCCGGCACCTCCCACACCCGCCGGGCGATGCGCGCCTCGGCGGCGCCGCGCTCCGCGGGGGGAAGGGCGCGCAGAACGGCGCGCGCCTCGGCGCGGAGGGCGTCCTTGCTCACGCGCCGTCGGCCCGCGCCACCGCGACGGCGACGGATGCCGCCACGCGCGCGTTGTTCAGCAGCAGCGCGACGTTCGCCTCCAGCGACCGCCCGCCCGTGGCCTCCGCCACCGCGCGCAGGAGGAAAGGGGTGACCTCCTTGCCGCGGATGCCCTCGCCGCGGGCCGCATCGAGCGCGGCGGAGATGGCGCCGTCCACCTCGTCCGCCCGCAGCGCGTGCTCGGCCGGAGGCGGAACGCAGAGGAGCATGGCGCCGGGCAGGCCCAGGTCGCGGTGCGCGCGCCAGAGCTCCGCCGCCTGCGCGGCGCCGTCCACGCGCACGTCCACGGGAATGCCGCTGCCGGCGGAGTAGAACGCCGGCAGCTCGTCCGTCCCGAACCCGGCGACCAGCACGCCCGCCGTCTCCAGCGCCTCGCGGGTGGCGGGGAGGTCCAGCACCGACTTGGCGCCGGCACACACCACCAGCATGGGCGTGCGCCCCAGCTCCGTCAGGTCCGCCGAAACGTCGCGGTCCGCGCCGCGGTGCACGCCGCCGATGCCGCCGGTGGCGAACACGCGCACCCCGGCCCGCATCGCCAGCCACATGGTCGCGGCCACCGTCGTCGCGCCGTCCGTCCCCCGCGCCAGGGGGACGGCCAGGTCGCGGGTGGAGAGCTTCAGGACGTCCTCCGCCGTCGCCAGGTGCTCGATCTGCGCCCGCTCCAGCCCCACCCGCGGCACGCCCGCGACCACGCCCACCGTGGCCGGCACCGCGCCCGCCGCCGCGACCGTCTCCTCCATCGCGATGCCGACTTCCAGGTTGCGCGGGCGCGGCAGCCCGTGCGCGAGGACGGTGGACTCCAGCGCGACCACGGGCTCGCGCTGCGCGAGCGCCTGGGCGACGTGCAGGCACGTGCGGATCATCGGCTGCGGGGGCTGAGTGCGCGGGACGCGGATGGGGCGTAAGTTACGGAGGCGAGCGCGAAAGTGCGACGGGTTCCACGGCAGGGACGGTTGAGGGCCCTCTCCCCCGCCAGGCCTTTCGCTCGTTCCTCGCGACGGCTGGCGACCCC
>JAHWJJ010000435.1 GCA_019348475.1 Gemmatimonadota bacterium
GGCCTGGCGCGCGATCTCGGGCTGGCGCAGCACGGTCGCGCGCACCCTCATGAAGCGGGCCTGGATCTGCGCCAGCTCGCGCTCCAGCGCCGACAGGCGCTCCGCGTCGCCGCGGGCGCGGGCGGCGGCCACCTCCGCCGGCATGCGCTCCACGCGGGCGGCCAGGCGCGGCAGGTCGGGATCGGCGGCGTCCATGGCGCGCTGCACGGCCACCATCAGCTGCTCGCGCGCCCGCGCCAGCGACGCATCGGCCAGCGCGCGGTCGTGCACGCGCTGCAGGTGGTTGCTGATGCTCTGCAGCTCGCCGTACAGGTTGATGACCGACTCGCGCGCGGCGTCTTCCGGCTTTGTGCTGCGGGTGCCGGGCACCTCCGCAGCCATGGGCCGCACCTGCGCCGCCGCGGTGAGCGGCAGGGCCGTGACGACGGCGGCGAGCGCGAACGCCCGCCGAATGGATCCCGCCAAGCGAAAACTCCCCGGGTTGGTGCGCCGGACCTTGCGGCAACGGAGCGCCGCGCCCCCCGTGGAGCGCGGCGCCCGTGTACAACCCCGCAGCGCGCCGGGTGTTTCACGGAGAGGGACAGGGAATAGGGAATAGGGAATAGTATCTGACGAATGAAATCTCGCGCATGGTGCGCAAGGTTTGCTCGAGGTACCCGCTGGGGCCGTTGCAAACGCTGGAGTTTGCCTGTTGCACTCGGAGCGGGTTTGAACCTGGCGCGGCTCATTCGTGGGGCTTCGGAATCGCGTCGCGTGAGGGATGCGCGCCCGCAGGGCCGAGAACCTGGAGCGGCGGGGCAACAGCAGTATCGTTGCCCCGCCGCGGAAGGGGCTCGGCGCCGTTGGCAACGGTTGTATCGTTGCCTACGGCGCGCGCAGCCCGGCCCGGAGCGCAGCGGAGGGACACGCCCAAAACCGCCGTTCGTCCTGTTTGGTTCCGGCTACGCCGGGTCAGGGAATAGGGAATAGGGACAGACGACGAGGGGAGCGCTTCGCCTCCTATCACCTGTGTCCCCTGTCAGTTCGCCTCCTCCTGCCGCACCCGGATGCGCTGCGCCAGCGAGTGCGAGATCACCGCGGGCGCGCCGTTGATCGAGAGCGAGATCGGCCCCTCGAACGGGAACTTTTCCACCACCTCTACCTGCGCGCCAGGGCGCAGGTTCAGCGAGCCCAGGTAGCGCAGCTGTTCCGGCTCCTGCACCTGCACCTCAAGAATGCGCCGCCGTTCGCCCGGCGAAAGGTCACCCAGGGCGGGGTAGGCGCCGCGGTCCACCTCGCCGGCGGCGGTGGGGATGGCGCTGCCGTGCGGGTCGCGTTCGGGCTCGCCCATCAGCCGCGCCAGCCGCTCGATCAGCTCGTCGCTGGCCGCGTGCTCCAGCCGCTCGGCCTCGTCGTGCACGCGGTCCCACTCGTATCCCAGCTTTTCCACCAGGAACAGCTCCAGCACCCGGTGGCGGCGGATGATGCGCAGCGCCTCCAGCTCGCCCGCGGCGGTCAGGCGCACGCCGTAGTACGGCTCGTGCCGCAGCAGGTCCTGCTCTGCCAGCCGCTTGACCATGGCGGTCACGGCCGCCGCGGTCAGCCCCAGCCGCTCCGCGATGCGCGAAGTGGAGACGGGCGACTCCACCTGCTGCAGCATCCACACGGCCTTCAGGTAGTCCTCGACCACCGGCGTGTACGGGCGTTCGGATGTGTGTGGCATGCGGCGTAGACTAGGCCCTTGCGGCGCCGTGTCAAGACGGCGGGTGGCTGCGGGCGTGCGAAGTGCGAAAGTGCGAAAGTGCGAAAGTGCGAAAGTGCGAAAGTGCGAAAGTGGGCCAGGCACCTGAGCGCGGGATTTCCGCCGGCTATTCCCTATTCCCTATTCCCTATTCCCTCCTCCCTGTTCCCCATTCCCTCCTCCGTGCCCCCAGCGGCCATTTCCCTTGCGCTCCGAATCCGCCGCATCCAACTTGCCTGCACCGCCCGCCCGGTGCCGTTCGTCCGCACCCATGCCGGTCCGCCCGACATGTCCAGCGATCCCGCCGCCGACCTGCTGCGCCTTCCCGCCCGCCTGGCCGCGCTGGGCGCGACGGCGCTTGCCGGCACCCCGCCCGAAGAAGCGTTCGACCGCCTGACGCGCCTGGCCGTGCACCTGCTCCCCGCGCCCATCTCGCTGCTGTCGCTCATCGACGGCGAAAGCCAGTGGGTCAAGAGCGTGGCCGGCGTCGCGGCGCAGGGACTTCCGCGCAGGGTTCCGCTGGGCCGCTCCGTCTGCGGCCACGTGATCGCGGGGGGCGAGCCGCTCGTGATCCCCGACGTGGAGCGCGAGCCGCGCGTGGCGCTGGACGCCGCCATGCGGGCCTGGGGCGTGCGCGCCTACGCCGGCGTGCCCCTGGTGACGGCGGAGGGGCACGCCCTGGGCGTTCTGTGCGTGGCCGACACGCAGCCGCGCGACTGGTCCGCCGCGGCGCTTGCCGCGTTGCGCGACCTGGCCGCGCTGGCGGTGACGGAGATCGAATGGCGCCGCTCGCTGGCCGAGCGCGACCGCACCTCGGCCGCGCTGCGGCGGGCGGAGCAGCTGTTCCGCGGCCTGGTGGAACAGTCGCTGGTGGGGATCTACGTGGTCCAGGACGGCGTGTTCCGCTACGTGAACCCGCGCTTCAGGGAGATCTTCGGCCTGCCCCCGGAGTGGCTGGACCGGCCGCGCGACTTCCTGGAGGTGGTGGCCCCCGAAGACCACGCGCTGGTGCGCGAGAACGTGCGCCGCCGCATCGACGGCGAGGTGGACGCGATCCAGTACTCGCTGCGCGGCGTGCGCACGGACGGCGCGCCGATCCACCTGGAGGTGCACGGCAGCCGCACCGTCCTGGACGGCCGCCCCGCCGTGGTGGGCGTGGGCATCGACGCCACCGAGCGGGTGCGGGCGGAGCACGACCGCGAGCAGGCCATCCTGTCCCGCGACCGCTTCTACGCCATGGTGAGCCACGAGCTGCGCACGCCCGTGAGCGCCGTGATGCTGTACAACGACCTTCTCCTGTCCGGGGTGTACGACGCGCTCACCCAGGCGCAGCGCGAGGCCGTTGACCGCTCGCAGAATTCGGCCAGGCACCTGCTGGAATTGATCAACGACCTGCTGGACCTGTCGCGCCTGGAAGCCGGGCGGCTGGAGACGCGGGTGGAAGACGTGGAGACGGCGGAGCTGGTGGAGAGCGTGGTGGACGGCCTCTCGCCGCTGGCGCTGGAGCACGGCTGTGCGCTGACGGTGCACGTAAGCGCGCGGCCGCTGGTGGTCACGGGCGACGCGCGGCGGGTGCGCCAGATCCTGCTGAACCTGCTGTCCAACGCCGTCAAGTTCGGGCAGGGGCAGCCGGTGGAGGTGCGGCTGGGCCCCGCGGACGGCGGCGTTCTGCTGGAGGTCTCGGACCACGGCCCCGGCATTCCCCCCGCGGACCTGGACCGCATCTTCGAGGAATTCGTCCAGCTGGGCGAGCCCGGGGTGGGCACCGGGCTGGGGCTGCCGATCGCGCGGCGGCTGGCGGAGCTGCAGGGAGGTACGCTGCAGGTGGCCTCGCGCCCGGGCGAGGGGAGCACCTTTCGGCTGTTTCTCCCCGGCGGCGTACCGCGAGGGGCGCATCAGGCCGGGTTCCCATCTCCTCCTGTTTCGGCTATTCTTCGGTAGGCCCTGGGGCGGGCGCGGTCCCGGGGCGGGGGCTTCGGGGCGGGGCACGGGGAGGTTATCTTTCCGGGCTCCGCGCGAGACACCCGAGCAGCAGCCCGACCGGATGAACCCGCACGCCCTGAACGTCCTGGAGTACCGCGAGGCGCTGGACCTGGTGGCGCGGTTCGCCTCGTCCGGGCTGGGCGCGGACGCGGTGCGCGCGCTCGAGCCCAGCGCCGACCGCGGGTTCGTCGAGCCCGAGCTGGCGCGCGTGGAGGAGATGCGCGCCTTTCTGCGCGGCGACGCCGGCTGGTCCGAACCCGCCATCCCGGACGTTCGCGAGGGGCTGCGCAAGCTGCGGGTGGAGGGGTCGGTGCTGGACGGCCCCCAGCTG
>JAHWJJ010000436.1 GCA_019348475.1 Gemmatimonadota bacterium
GAAGAGCCTGCCGCGCGTGAGCGTGCGAAGCAGGCCACCAGATCGGGCGAGTAGATTCCTCAGTCGGCGCCAGTCGATTTGCCCTCATCGGTCCGGCGAGGCGCCTCCTTCGGAATGACACATTGCTGGGCCGATTGGGAAAATCAGTACCCCTTCACCCCTTCACCCCTTCACCCCTTCACCCCATCTCGCCTTCCGCACGACTCTTGCGGACCCGCGCGGCGCACGCGCCGTACGGGCGCGGCAGAGTGGACGCACGAGGCGAGGAGAGGACGATGGGGATCAAGGGAGTGGTTGCCGGCGCCGCCCTGCTGGCGGTGTCGGGGTGCGCCGCCGCGGGCGCAATTGCGGATACGCAGACGGTCACCGTGCGCGATGCCGCCGGACGGACCGTGGGGACCGCGCTGCTGACGCCGGCAACGGAGGGAGTGCAGGTGGTGCTGAGCGCCAACGGGCTTCCGCCGGGGGTGCACGGGGTGCACATCCACCAGACCGGCCGGTGCGACCCGCCCGACTTCACCAGCGCGGGCGGCCACTTCAACCCCGCCAACCGCCAGCACGGGTTCGAGAACCCCGCCGGCCCGCACGCCGGCGACCTGCCCAACCTCACGGTGGACGCCAACGGGCGCGGCACCCTGAACGCGGTGGCGATGGGCGCAGCGCTCACCGGCGGCGCGGCCAACTCGCTGCGCAAGGCCGGCGGCACGGCGCTGGTGGTGCACGCCACCACCGACGACTACCGCACGGACCCGTCGGGCAACTCCGGCGCCCGCATCGCCTGCGGCGTCATCGCGCCGGCGGACTGAGCCAGGGCCGACGTACCGGCGGAGGAGAGGGGGCGGCGGACCGCGAGGACCGCCGCCCCCTGCCCCTCCCCGGCACTCCCCGGCCCGGCGCGGGCTGCGCCGCCGGGTTGCACGGATCGTCGCGGAAGGTTAGTTTCTACGGCACCGCAGAACCGCCGCCAGCCACCCGCACACCGGCCGCGCCCCCGGCGCGCACCGGCGGCAGCGGCTTTCCGCCGCGCCGCCGCACGCGCGATCCGACCGGGGTCCCACAACCGTGCCGTGCATGGCGCAAACCGTGCCCCCGCACCCGTCGCGTCCGCCCGGGCACGGCACGCACGCGCGGCGGCGCACCCCCACAGCAGCACCGGCAAACGCATGAGCGAGTACGCCCTGGAGGTCCGCGACCTCAGGAAGGAATACCGCACCCGCAGAGGGCTGGTGCGGGCGGTGGACGGCGTTTCGTTCGCCGTGCGGCCGGGCGAGGTGGTGGGGCTGCTGGGCGCGAACGGCGCCGGCAAGACCACCACGCTCAAGTGCCTGTGCACCCTCATCCGCCCCACCAGTGGAACCCTGCGGGTGATGGGGCAGGACGCGATGGCGCACCCGCACCGGGCGCTCCCCCGCATCGCCGCCGTGCTGGAGGGCAACCGCAACATCTACTGGCAGCTGAGCCCGCGCGAGAACCTGGAGTTCTTCGCCGGCATCCAGGGGCTCCCCGTGCGCGCCGTGCGCCCCCAGATCCACGCCCTGCTGGACTTCTTTCGCCTGGACGCCAAGAGCGACACGCCGGCGCGCATGCTGTCGCGCGGGATGCAGCAGAAGCTGGCCATCGCCTGCGCCCTGGTAAAGCAGACGGACGTGGTGCTGCTGGACGAGCCCACGCTGGGGCTGGACGTGCAGACCTCGTTCGAGCTGCGCGGCATCCTGCGCCAGATCGCCAGCGGCGGCGAGCGCACGGTCATGCTGAGCAGCCACGACCTGGCCGTGGTGCAGGCGCTGTGCGACCGCGTGATCATCATCCACGCCGGACGGGTGGTGACGGACGAGCGGGTGGGGACGCTGCTGGAGCTGTTTCGCCCGCGCGGCTACCGGGTGCGGCTGGACGGCGCGCTGAAGGAGCCGCAGCGCCGGCGGCTGGAGGCGCTGTTCCCGGCCGTGACCGCCCGCGCCGAGGCGGACGGCGGCAGCACGGTGGACGTGGAGATGCACGAGCCGCAGACCATGTACGACCTGGTGGACGCGCTGCGGCAGGACGGGGCCGCCGTGCGCTCCGTTGAGCGGCGCTCGCGCTCGCTTGAAGAGGTGTTCCTTTCGCTTACCGAGCAGGGGCTGGCCGCATGAACACGATGGACGCAGGCGCCGCGCTGCAGCGGCCGATCGCCGCCCCGCAGCTCCCCGCCCCGGCCGCGGCCGTCCCGGCGTACGTGCTGGCGGCGGGAACGCGCGTGCAGCCGCGCACCGGCGTTGCCGGGGCGCTCAGCGTGATGGGTGCCATGCTGCGGATGAGCGTGATCGAGGCGAAGCGGTACTACTTCAACTCGCTGGTTCGCCTGGTCTCGCTGTACGCGTTCTTCTTCGTGGTGTTCATGGGCGCGTGGACCACGATGGGCGACAACCCCACCTTCGGCGCCAGCCTGTCCGGGATCGTGGTGGGGCTGATGGTGTGGATGCTGGCCATGCGCGCCTACTCCGACCACAGCAACCGGCTGAACATGGAGGCCACGCAGGGCACGCTGGAGCAGCTGGCCATGTCGCCCATCGGGCTGGCGCGGGTGCTGGTGTACAACATGGCGGCCATGATGTTCGCGCAGATGGGCTTCATGTTCGTGTTCCTGGTGCTGATGATGGCCACGACCAGGCAGTGGCTGCACCTGGACGTGCTCAGCCTGGTGCCGCTGCTGATCCTGACCATGCTGGGGGTGCACGGAATGGGGATGGCCATGGGCGGGCTGGCGCTGGTGTTCAAGCGCGTGGCCGCCACCGTCGGCATCTTTCAATACGTGTTCCTGATGCTGATCGCGGTGCCCATCGACAAGGTGCCCGTGCTCAAGTTCCTGCCCCTGTCGTGGGGCGCGCTGCTCATCCGCCGCGTGATGGTGGACGGCACCTCCATCCTTCGCCTGCCCCCGGGTGACGTGCTGTTCCTGGCCGCAAACTCGCTGGCCTACTTTGCGGTGGGGATGTTGATCTTCAAGATGTGCGAGCGCGCCGCCCGCAACCGCGGCATGCTGGGCCACTACTGATCCCGGTCTGCTCTGCCGCACCCGTGAAGGGCCGGCCCCTCGGCGGAGGGGCCGGCCTTTTTCGTGTGTTCCGGGACAGGGAGGAGTATCCGTGAGCAGCGTCACCGCGCTACATTCAGCAGGACGCCACCGCGCCCAGGCCAGGCGGCTCGTCCAGACTTCGCTGGTTGGGATACGGAATAGATCGCCTGGCCGCCGACAACCCCCGCCGCGCCGGCGGCATCCAACCGCAGTGACGTACCCATCCATCCCACCCTTGCGAGCTGACGATGAAGACGCGCTTTCTTCTGGCCGCCGCGCTGCTGTTCTCCGCCGCCCTCGCCGCGCCGGCGCGCGCGCAGACGGCCGCCGATTCCGCCGCCATCCGCGCCACAGCGCTGGACTACGCCGAGGGCTGGTACACGGGCGACGGCGAGCGCATGGGGCGGGCACTGCACCCGCGGCTGGCCAAGCGCATCTCCGTGCAGCGCGAGGGCGCGTGGCAGCTGGAGGAGATGACGGCGGAAGAGCTGTCCAGCGCCGCCGCGCGGGGTGGCGGCAGCCGCACCCCACAGGCGCAGCGCCAGGCCGACGTGCAGATCCTGGACGTGTTCGGCAACGCCGCGAGCGTGCGCGTGACCATGGCGGGGTGGATCGACTACATGCACATGGCGCGCGTGGACGGCCGCTGGCAGATCGTCAACGTGCTGTGGGAGATCAAGCCGCGCGGGTGACGCCGCATCCGGAAGGGACGTACAGGAGAGAAGACGAGGAAACACCGACGATCACGCGGAGGCGGAGGAACGGCGGGCGGACGCGGAGGATGCCGTCCTCCGCGTCCTCTACCTTTTCCTCCGCGCCCTCCGCGTGATCCTTTCGCGTGGAGCTGCGCGAAATCAGCAGTACTGGTCGAAGGCGTTCTTCAGGTCGTCGGCGATGGCGTCGGCGGAGCGGCCCTCGATCTGGTGGCGCTCCAGCATGAACGCGACGTCGCCGTCCTTGAGCAGCGCGATG
>JAHWJJ010000070.1 GCA_019348475.1 Gemmatimonadota bacterium
CCTGAGCGAGCGGAGGGGGCGCGGCGCGGAGCCGACCATGCTGCTGAAAGGCTGTCTCCCCAGGTTTTTTTGGGGGAGGTGCGAGCCTGAGCGAGCGGAGGGGGCGCCGCGCGGAGCCGACGATGCTGCTGAAGGGCTGCCCGCGCGTCAGGGCTTTTCCATTCAGGGCGCGCACGCGAGCCTTCGCGGTTTCACCGCGAGGGGTCCCGCCCGTGCCGCGCGAGGCGAGTGTACGCCACTCCGAGAACCCAGCCGTAGAACGCATGGGCCACCGCCTGCAGCGCCCGTCCCGTGGGATCGAGCCAGAAGGGAGCGAGCCAGGCCGGGAACAGCAGTGGGAGCGCCCAGAAGCCGAGGCCGTACAGGATCGCTCCCGTGACCAGCCCTCCAGCGACGGGCGACAGCCCGGTGCGGGGAAGGAGCACCGCGTAGAGCACGCCGACCAGGATGCCGAGCGCAAGGTGCATCCCCATCCCCACCATCACGTCCACCGGGACGAAGCCGGGGGGCTCGACCGCGCCGGGACCGAGGAGGAACGTAGCCGGCACCCGCGTCACCATCCACGGATCCATCCCCCGCAGCCACGACACCATCGCCACCATCATCATGAACACGGCTTCCGCCATCAGCGCGGCAGCGATCCCGGCACCGATGCGCGGGGAGGCCGGACTTCGCATCTCGCCCGCCCGCGGGGCCGGGCTACGCGACGGCATCGGCCAGGCGGAGCGCGGCGTCAGTGGCCGCGCCGAACACCAGGTGGCCCGCCAGGCCGCGGACGTGCGTCTGCAGCGGGAATCGGCCCGGCGGCGGCGTGAGGCCCAGGAGCGCGTTGGTGCCTTCGTCGATCACCAGCCAGAACGCCGCCCCGAACCCGAGCCCCGCCGCCACGTCCGCGCCCGCGACGCGCCCGCGCATCGCCCCGTACAGCGCCCCCGCCCCGACCCCCAGCGCCCAGTGGATCGCCATCCCCGCCGACTGCCGCTCCTCCTCCGTCAGCGCGCGGCCGGCCGCCGATGCAGCCTTCTCCGCGGCGACCCCGTACGCGGTCTTCCCCCCGCGCGCATCGTCCTCGGCCTCGCGCGCGGCGCGCTCCTCGTGCTCGTACAGGTACGCGGTCGCCTTTCCCATGACCCAGGTGGCCGCCGCACCCGCCGCGGCCCCGAGCAGCGCGTCGCGGAGCAGCGTGTGTTCCGGCCGATGTGCGTACTGCATCAGGTCCTCCGCCGTCCGCTGGTCCCCGCGATCACGTCCGGTGCGCCCCGTACGCTGCCCCCACCAGCGCACCGAAAAGCACGTGGCCCGCGACGAAGCCGGCAATCATCACCACTCCGCGGCGCCGCGCGAACGCGCCGTATCGCGGCAGGGTCCCCGCCCGCACGCAGGGGTTTGCCGCGTCCATCATCGGCAGGGCGGCCCCGGCGAGCAGCCCGTGCGCCGCCCCCAGCAGCGCGCCGGTGTCCCACCCGGGCTCCACGCCCGACACCGTGTAGACGACGGTGTAGCCGAGCCCCAGCACCGCACCCATCCCCAGGTGGAACGCCCACCCGGCGGCCTCGGCCGAAGCATCGGCCCGGCGCAGCAGCAGGCATCCCTGGTAACGCGCGAAGTCCGCGTCCATCACGCCGGCGGCGCGTCCCGCGTAGAGCGAGCCCATCATGAGCGCCGCGCCCGCCACGCCCCCCGCGGCTGCCCAGGCCGGCGCGCTCATCTGCCCCTCGCCATCGCGACGGCGCGGAAGCCTCGTCGGCGACTCTGCCGGCGCGGCGCGGCCTGCTTGCGGCGACCCGGTCATGGTTCATCCCGTGTTCGTCCGGCCACACATCATGCGGCTGGCGGATGCAACGCGCATACCCTGATGCAGAAATTGCAACAGTAGCGAGTGGGACGCACAGGCTGTCACGGCGGCAAGAAGAAGCGCCCCCGCTCCACCAGCGTCGGTGATGGGCCGGACCGCGGGGAGCGCCGCCGTCTGGACGGGCACGGCAGACACTCCGGCCACGCCCAGGTTCCGGAGCAACGTTGCTACTTCGGTTGCGTGCGACTCACCCAGCGATCGCCGGTCCTCCATCCACGCGAGGGCACCGACGACACCGCCCGCGAGCGCTCCGGACAACACCGGCCTCACCGCGCTCGCCGCTCCAGGCGACTCCGGATCAGCCGGAGGTGAGCGTCCGCAGCGCCGCCCTCGCCTCCGGGAGCACCGCTGGCACGGCGGCGAACGTCAAGCCCGCGGCGACCAGGCACCAGCTGCAGAACACCCGGTGCCTGGTCCACTGGTCCACCGTGAGCTTGCCCGCCTGAGCGGCATCGGCGAGCACCTTCGCCCCCAGCGCCAGGGGGATCCACGGCCGCGAGCGGGCCCGGTCCGCACCGCCCATGGACGCGAGGACCATCGTGCCGGCATAGCTGGCGAACCCGAGCACCGCGTCCGGGGTCGAGAGGTAGGAGTACGCTTCCGCGGACGCATCCACCTTGTCCGCGTCCAGGCGCGGCAGCGGCGGCTCCGGGAGGTGGCCGATCACGCCCATCTGGTACAGCGAGATCACGCCCATGCAGCCGGCGGCGCCCAGGGCGAGCTGGAGGACCTTTCTGCGGCCCCGGAGATGTTCGCCGTCGTGCATGCGCAGCTGACGGCTGAGTCTTTCTGGCTCCATCGATGCTCCCCGTCCGTTCGGTTCCTTGCTCTCGAAAGAATGGAGATCCCTGCAAATCTGTCTCCGCCCATCCCGCTCCCCGCCGACGTCGCCGAGGCCATGCTCGACCGGCTCCGGGAGCGCCACCGAGCAGCCACCAAGGCAAGACGCCGCCACTCTTCCGAGCGGCGGCGTCTGTTCAGTGGCAGAGACACTTCGGAGCAGCCGACTTCATTCTCTCCGAACAGGTGTCGCTGTCTTTGTTCTGTTCTTGATGCTGTACAAATGGATTAGAACTGCACCCCACGCAAATACTAACGATTCTGCGCACATGTTACCCGCAGTTCAGAACTGATTGTGTCCAGCTTCAAAAACTTGAGTCACGATGCCGGGACAAAATGGATTAGAACTGCTCTTCTGGTTCTCACTCCTACGCCCGACTGTCAGCGCACGTAGACGAGCTTCCGTTATCACACGCCGTGTGCGATTCAGCCTCACTGCGCTGACCGCCATCCGAGGTGCCCCTCGACGCTGGAGAGCCCAAGCAAGGGAGCCACGTCCCGCAGCGTTGATCGGACCGTCGCCTCAGTGCCGGGAAGCAGCCTCACCGTGTACGCCGACACGCTGGTCGCGACCACCTCTCCGTACGCGATCCGTTATCGTGCCACGCGGCGCAGGAATGGTGATCGGCCTCAGCCGATTCTACTGGGAGCGTGTCGCGTACTGCTCGTCGGCAACCACCTGTACGTAGAAGAACACCGACGTGAGAACCGCGATCACGAAGGCGATGGCGAACACCGCAGCAAGCCCCGCGGTTTTGGCGTGCCGGCACTATCCGGTTTCATGAATGGCTCCCTATCGTTTCAGCGCCGCGCCGGCGTCTGCCGCGACGCCCGGGAACGGCTCGTCCTGGCTCTCCTGGAACTGGAATCGCCGTTGCTCCGCGCTCCAGAGGGTCTTGAGGTACGTGATGACGGCCCGCGCCTCCAACGGCGAGAGCACGCCCTGGAATGCGGGCATCGTCAGCCGCTCGGTCTTGTTGAACGGGTCCCGCCAGCCCTGAAGCACGATGTGGTAGAGCATGCGGTCGGAGTGCTTCCACGTGTGACCCGTGGAATCGTGCGGCGGTGCCGGGAGCTCCCCGGCAACGTTCGGGGTGTCCCAGTCTGCGGCCCCTTCTCCATTCGCGCCGTGACACCCGGCGCAGTACTGGTTGTAGACGCCGCGGCCGAGTGCCACCGCATCCGGATCGGGGGCGGGCGGGCCATCTCGCCGCCCGCAGCCCGCAAGCAGAACGGACGCCGCGGTCAGCGCGGCGGCCCTTGCGTTACGCACGGGGCCGCTCCCAGCTCAGCCCCTGATCCGCGCTGCGGAGCACGGTTCCGTCGCGAGCGGCGGAGAAGAGCGTCCCTGCCCCGTCCACCGCCAGCGCACCTGCAATGGGATCCGCGGATCGAGGCTCCCAGGTCTCGCCGCCATCCACGCTCCGGAAGAGACCGTGGTCGGTGCTGGCGTAGACGCGCTTCGGCTGCCTGGGATCGTACGCGACGTCCAGGATCTCGCCGTGAGGAAGCTTCCCAGCAGGCCTCCACCCGCAGAAGCAGTCCATCGACCGCCGTACTCCGGCGGGCGTCGCCGCGAACAGCCACCCCGTCTGCATGCTGCCCTCCATGTCGGAGTGGAGGAACTGCCGGACCTCCGCGCCTGGCCCGCCGTCCATCTTCTTCCATGTCGCGCCCCCATCCTCGCTGCGGTAAATCCCCTCCTCGGCGAACGCTGCGTAGAGCGTCCCCGGCTGGTCGGAGTGGATCGCGAAGGCGGTGACGTGCCGGCTCGGCAAGCCATCAACCCGGGATGTCCACGTCCGGCCGGAATCACTGCTCCGGATGACGCCGATCCCGGGGCCGGCGACGTAGAGTGCACGTCCCGAATCGCTCGCGCCAACCGCCGTGATCCTCGCGTCCTCCCCGCGTCCGGGGAGCGGAATGGCGTTCCAGCTCACCCCGCCGTCCGCGCTCTCGTACAGGGCCGCGGGATACGCCTTCAGCAGCCTGTCTCGTGCACCGTCATATTCCAGCGCCACCACCTCTCCTTGCGGCGCCCCGTCCGGCAGTACGCCCTTCTCGGGGCTCCCCCCGGCGCAGGCGCCCAGGGCCCCGAAGACGAGCGCCGAAAGGGCGAGGCTCGGCAGATTGCGGTTCCAGTTCACCATTCCGGTATCACCCTTCTCCATGTCTCCCATCCGCCCGAGCCTTACCGCGTCGCGTAGACACGCGAGCCACCACCATGCTCGATCGCGAGCACCTGGTACGGGGGGCGGTTCGCTCCGGCCTCCGGCATCCCCGGAACGCCCGCGGGCATCCCCGGCACGGCCAGGCCACGGACGTCGGGCTTTTCGGCCAGCAGCTGGCGAATCAGCTCCGCAGGGACATGCCCCTCCAGCGCGTACCCGCCGGCTTCGGCCGTGTGGCACGAGGCAAGGTCCGGCGCGATCCCCAGCCGCTGCTTGACCTTCATCAGGTCCTCGCCCTCCTTCATCTCGACGCGGAAGCCGCTCTCGCGCAGGTGATCGGCCCAGCCCTCGCAGCACGCGCAGGTGGGGTTCTTGTAGACGGTGACCACCGGGGTTCCCGTGGACGCCCAGGCGAGCTCGCCCACGGTCGCGGGCGTTTCCGCAGCCATCGCCGGTCGCGCGGCCGTTCCGTGGAGCATGCCCCCGAGGCCGAGCCCCACCAGCGCGGCCAGGAGAACGAACATTCTCGTATGGTTGTTCATCGCCTTCATCGCCAGTTCTCCGGCTGCTGGTGTCGGGCCTCCAGGCGCGCAAGGCGCTCCCGGAGCGCGCGGATCTCCTCGTCCGTGTGCACGGGCACCACGGCAACGCCGTCGTGCCGATCCTTCGTGTTGCTGCCGCAGTCTCCATGGGACATGCTCCGCATCATCCAGAACATCGAGATCGGACACGCAAGCAGGAGGAGCAGGGGCACGGCCCCGAGAATCCATTCCCAGTTCATGGTCTTGCCTTTCTTTTCTCGGTGGCGGGGGACGGATGCCATCCCCCGCCTTGGGGATCGTCGTCGGGCTCAGCGCTGCTCGGGGTGGTGCATCCGATGGGCGCCGGAGTCGCCATGCATCATTCGCCCGCCCATCATCCCGCCGCGCATCATCGGGCAGTTCTCCATCATGCCCATCATCCCGTGCATGCCCATCATCCCGTGCATGCCCATCATGCCGCCGCCGAGTTCCTGGAGCTTCGCCCGCTGATCGGCGTTCAGGATCTGCCGGGTCTGGTGCTGGGTCCGCAGCATGGACACACCCATCTCGGTGTGGAGGGCACCCATCCGCTCGAATGCAGCGCGCACGGCCGGCTCGTCGAACTGGTCTCCGTCACTCGCCTGCCGGATCTCCCGGTGCAACGCCTGCATGCGCTCCATCGCCTGCCGGCTGGCCGGGCTCGCTTCCTGGGCCAGCGACTCCAGCCTCTGTACCTGCGCGGCGGTGAGCCCGAGCTCCTGGCGATGCTTCAGCGCGGCGTCGGGCCCCTGGGCCATGGCGCCCATCATGGGACAGTCCCGCATCATGGACATCATCCCACCCATGCCGCCGCGCGCCTGGGCGTAGAGCGCGCGGGTAGCGAAGACGCCGGCCATGAGCACCAGGGCGAGCGCGAAGGCTCCGAAAATCTTGCGATTCATTTGAGTTGCCTTTCCGTAGTCGTGATCTCTCTGCCGACCGGGCGCACTGCCTGGCCGGTGCCGACGAGGAACTCCTCGCGGCGGTAGAATCGTGTGCTCGGCCGTGGTGGTACCGCGGTCGGCGCCAGGAGCGCGGGCCACGGGAACGCACCCCGGAAGCATCAGCAATTCGGTTTGGAGATCCGCGGACCGCGCCGGCCGCGGAGAGAGATAGCTACGCGATCGGCGGACGGAAGAAGACGCCCGCGAGAAGAAACTCGCGTACGTCGTCCGCATGGGGAGAGAGCCGCGCCTCCACGGGGGAGGTGGTCACTGGGAGAGCGGGATCCGACGCCACGGCGGAAAACGCACCGCAGGCCCCGCCGGCGCCCATGGGCATGGTCGGGCAGTGCGGAGCGATGGGCCCCCCGGTATCGGAGTCGTGGCCGTCCGGCGCACGAAACGCAACCGCCTCGACAGAGCACGACGGTCCTGCCGAAGCCGCATCGGCGGAAACACCCATTTCCATGTTCGACGCGCACGTCGCAGCCCAGGCGCCCTGGACCGAGGAGGTCAGGAACCCGAATAGCGCCAGGAGCGCGGCGAGGAAGCGGAAGCGGAGTTTCATACGGGCTTAATCTACAAGAGCATCCCGTACCGGGCAAGCCGTCAGAGATTAGAAAGGGTTAATCAAACCCATATCTCGCAACCACTTGGCAGGCCATGCACCCGCCTCCTCCGCCCTCCCCTCCTCCCGTACTACGGTACGGAACCACGCTGGCTTGCGGACCGGGTAGCGCGCCACGGCTGCACGTGCCGCGCATCGCACGGCGCGCGGGCCAGGCCGGGACGTGCACCGCGCGGAACGGATTTTCTCCACGGAGAATGAGTTCAGCTAAGCTGCCGACGCACGAGCCAAACGATGGCCGGCGGCAAGACGATCCACTGCAGGATCGGCAACAGGCCGGTCCCAAGCAGCGGCAACGTCGGCATCGACTCCGCGTAGCTCCAGCGGTCCAGCACCTCGGTCGCCAGCCACTCAAATGCCATCGTGATTCCGACGCCCATAGCCACAAACCCCAGGAGCTGGCGCGGGGTAGGGTGAATAACCCAGCTGCGCGATCGCGCGGCGAGTGCGACCATCCAGAAGGCGACCAGTGCGATACCGGCGTCTCCAACCGTGGCGAGCGTACAGCTCTGCACTGCCTCCCAATGGGGGGCCTCCGCCATCCCGCGGAAGAACGGCACCTGGAGGAACTCCCATACGAAATTGAGCAGGAACGCAAAGAAGGCGACGTTCAACTCGGGGAGGTCTGCCAGGCGGCTCGCTCCGCCGCGGGAGCCCGGGCTCATTCAGCGATCGAAGCCGCGAACCGGTCCGGGTCCGCGTCGAACTTCTGCTTGCACGCGGGTGAGCAGAAGTAGACGGCTTTGCCTCCGTACTCGGTCGTACCGGCCGCGGTCTCCGGATCCACCATCATCCCGCAGACCGGATCCTTCTTCTTTTCGGCCCTCGTACTCCTGACTCCTTCCTCGGTGGGGGTGGCTGGCTGGGGCATCGCCGGCGTCCCCTGCGTCCTCCGCGGCCGCCGGACGGTCGCGGGCTCGTCGTGGACGGCCGACTCCGGCATCTGGAACGCGCGCAGGCGGAGCGCGTTGAGCACGACGGAGATGGAGCTTGCCGCCATCGCACCGGCGGCGATGATCGGCGACAGCAGGATCCCGAAAAAGGGGTACAGCAGCCCCGCCGCGATCGGGATACCCAGGCCGTTGAAGATGAACGCGAAGAACAGGTTCTGCTTGATGTTGCGCATCGTGGCCCGCGACAGGGCCACGGTCCGCGTCACGTCGAAGACGTCGTTCCTGATCAGGGCCACGTCCGCGGACTCGATCGCCACGTCGGTTCCGGAGCCGATCGCGATGCCGACGTCCGCCTGCGCGAGCGCGGGCGCGTCGTTCACCCCGTCGCCCACCATGGCGGTGATCCGTCCCTGGCGCCGGAGTTTGGCCACTTCCGACGCCTTGTGCTCGGGGAGCACCTCGGCGAGCACGGTCTCGATGCCCAGCTCTCCGGCAACGGCCCGCGCCACTCCCCAGTTGTCGCCCGTCATCATCGCGGGCTCGATTCCGAGCCGGCGAAGTTCCGCCACGGCCGCCCTGGACGTGGGGCGAAGCACGTCGGCCGTGGTAATGAGGCCGATCAGCTGCCGCTCGCGGACGATGAAGGTCAGGGTCTTTCCCTCCGACACGAGCCGTTCCGCGGCGGCCCGCATCGGAGTGAGATCCACCTTCTGCTCCTCCATGAGCCGCCGGTTGCCGGCGAGGACGTCCGCGCCTCCGACCGAGCCCCGGGTGCCTTTGCCCGTGAACGAGCGGAACTCCGTCGACTCGCGGATGGTGAGCGCGCGCTCCTCCGCGGCGGTCACGATCGCCTGGGCAAGGGGGTGCTCCGAACTGCGCTCCAGCGCGGCCGCGGTGCGGAGCAGATCGTCTTCGGAGACGCCCGGTGCAGGAATGACATCTCGCACCGCGTGCCGGCCCTGCGTCAGCGTGCCCGTCTTGTCCAGGACTACCGTGTTGAGCTTGCCCGTGACCTCCAGCGCCTCGGCATCCTTGATCAGGATGCCGCTCTGCGCGCCCTTCCCCGTGGCGACCATGATGGAGGTTGGCGTCGCGAGCCCCAGGGCACAGGGGCACGCGATCAGGAGCACGGCCACAGTGTTGAGCAGCGCGAGGACGAACGCGGGCTCCGGGCCCCAGACGAACCATCCCACGAAGGTGATCACCGACATGATGATCACGCCGGGGACGAAATAACTGGAAACGACGTCCGCCAGCCGCTGGATAGGCGCCTTGGAGCCCTGGGCATCCTGCACGAGCTGGACGATCCGGGCGAGCGTGGTGTCCTTGCCTACCTTCGTCGCCTCGAAGACGAATGCGCCCGCGCGGTTGATGGTGGCGCCGATCACGGGGTCGCCGACTCCCTTCGTCACCGGCACGCTCTCGCCGGTCACCATGGCCTCGTCGATGGTGCTCTCACCCTCGGCGATGGCGCCGTCGACCGCGATCTTCTCACCGGGACGGACCACGACCAGGTCACCCACGACCACCTCTTCGACGGGAACGTCGAGCTCCTTGCCCTCCCGTCGGACGCGAGCGGTCCGGGCCTGGAGCGACAGGAGCTTCTCGATCGCGGCCGACGTCCCCGCTTTCGCCCGTACTTCCAGCAGCCGCCCGAGGAGGATCAGCGTGACGATGACCGCGGCCGTTTCATAGTAGACGGCCGCCTCCACACCCTGGGACCGCAGCCAGTCCGCGAAGAACGTCGCGACCATGCTGTACACGAACGCCGCACCCGTGCCGATGCCGATCAGCGTGTTCATGTCGGCCGTGCGGTTCCGGAGCGTGTACCACGTGCCCTTGAAGAAGCCCCACCCGCTGTAGAAGAGCACCGGCACGGTAAGCACCAGCTGGACGAACGGGTTGGCCAGGAACTCGACGCCCCGACCGAGCATTCCCATCGGCATCGGGGCGACCAGGTGCCACATGGCGGCGATGGTCAGCGGGATGGTGAGGACCACGGCGACCAAGAAGCGCCGGGTCACGTCCGCGAGTTCCGAGTCGCGGGACGCGGCGCCGCGATCCGTCATCTCCTCGGCATCCGAGAGCGGCTCCGCCTCGTACCCGGCCTCCTCCATGGCATGGGCCAGCCGATGGGGCGCCGTGACCCTCGGGAGGTAGTCGACCGTCACCCTTTCCGTCGCCGCGTTTACCTGGACGCGCTCTACGCCCTTCTCGCGCTCCAGCAGGTCCTCGATGGCGGTGATCGTGGTGATCACCCTCATGTTGCGGATGCGGAACTCCGCCTGCGCGGGGCGCTGGTCGGCTTCGGGGAGCGGGGCCACCTCGGGGCGGACCTGCGCGGGCGCTTCGAGCCCTGCGGCCGGCGGAGCCTCGCCGCCGTCCGGCTTCACGACCAGCGTGCCCCGGTACATGTTCATCGCACAGGCGAACGGGTATTCGCCGGGCGTCTCGGGCGTGAACTCGATCGTGGTGGTCTGAAACGCAGGCAGCGCGCGAGAGAGGTCGAAGTCGGGGATCACGACCCGGTTCGAGCAGTCCGTCGCCTCGCGTCGGTCGAACTTCAGCCGGACCGGGGCTCCGGCCGTCACCTCGATCACGTTCGGCTGATACGCGCCTTCCACCCGGATGGTGGCCTCCTGGGCACCTGCCTGGAATACGGCGGCCTTCCCCGTTTTGGGTCCGAAGAAGAACCACAGCAGGAACGTGATCAGCGCCACGCCAGCGGCGATCACCGCGATGTCCAGGCCGTCCATGAGATCCCCGCGTACGTGTGTGCCGGAAGAGCCCAGCGGTTCAATGCTGCCCGCGCGAACGCCGCGCCCGCAGCGAATCCAGGACGAGGTAGGCGAACACTCCGGCCAGTGCGAGCATGACGAGGAATTGCGCGGCCATCATGGCCATCATCGTCATCATGCTCCCCATCCCCATGCCACTCATCATCCCGCCTCCGGTCACTCCCCCGTGCATGCCCTCCATCATGCCGCCGCCCATCATGTGGCTCATGGCGGGAAGCATGGCCAGGCACGCCAGAAGCCAGGCAACCGCGATTCCTCCCAGGATCCAGAGCACCGTCCGCAACGTTCCGGTCACCATCGTCGACGTCCCCTGAACGAAGCGGATACGCGGGAGCCCGGGGCCGTCAAGCGCCCGCGCGTCCGTTTGGATGCGAACCGAACAAGCCCTGCCCGCCCGGGCCGGCCTCGGGCGCGTCAGTGCGGGTTCACGCGGCGATCCTGCGGCATTCCTCGGCGCAGCGGCGGCAGGCCTCCGCACACCGGCGGCACGTGTCCATGTCGTGCCGCTCGCATTCCGCCGCGCACCGCTCGCACACCTCCGCACACGCGCGGCAGATCTCTCGTGCCCTGTCGCTGCCGCGGGCCAGGACGATCACGGCCGAGACGCAGAGCTCGGTCGTGTCCCGGCAGAGGCGTACGCATTCGAGCATTGACGCGACGTTTGCCGCGCTGAGGCAGGCCTCGGCGCATACCTCGCATGAAACCAGGCATTCCACGCACGCCTCGATGCAGGCGTGGTATTGCTCCGCGCTCGTCCCCTCCAGGTACCTTCCCAGTTCGATTGCTGACATTCCCGTGCCTCCTGTCGTGGGTACAAGCCGCGGCCGCGGGCGGATCGCGGCCACGTACATCACCCTGTTCCGCGGTCGAATGCCTCCAGGATGGGGCAGTCGTCGAGCGTTCCGGCGCCATCGCAGGCGCCGATCAGCTTCATGAGCGTATCGCGCATCCGCTGCAGGTCGCGCATCTTCTGCTCGATCTCCGCCGCTTTCGCTTCGGCCTGCGCTTTGATCTCGGCTTTTGTGGTACCCGGCGAGGTCCGAAGCTCCAACAGCTCTCCGATTTCCTTCAGGCTGAACCCCAGGTTCTGAGCCCCGCGGATGAACCGGATCCGGGCGACCGTCTCGGGGGGATAGCGCCGGCGCTTCGTGCCCTCGCGCCTCGGCTCCTCGACGAGGCCCATGCGCTGGTAGAAGCGCACGGTTTCCACGCCGACCCCGGTCTCGTCGGCAACCTGGCCGATCGTCATCACGTCAGACACACCGCCCCCCTGGAACAGTCTACTTCCGTACTGTAGTACAGAAACAAGGCCCGCGATTTCTGCCGCGCAGAAAGCCTGCCATTCGGGGCAAACATGCATTCACTACTGCATTTTCGTGGTCACCGCAGTTGCGCGGAACCGGTCCGGAGGGTAGATTGGGGCCAGTATAGAACTCCGCGTCGGCGGCGCTGCTCGCGCTCGTGGAGTTCCCGCTGTTATCGGGGAACATCGAAACAAAGCGGGAGCGCCGGCCGTGGAGGGCCGGCGCTCCGGGGACGACGGTGGGGACGAGGGGACAAGCCCGGGGATGGCAAGATCGTGGAAGGTTGGAACGTCTGGGACGTTCTGGGGATGATTCGCCAGCCAGGAGGCGATGCGTCCATGGAGAAGATGCTGCAGTGATTGCGTAAGAGGAATGGGCATTGAAAGTCCACTGACGCGCGACGCCGCCGCTCTCCCGAGCGGCGGCGTCGCGTTCTCTCCTCCTCCCACTCCAGCCCTGCGCCCCCCGCCTCACTCCACCGTCACCGACTTTGCCAGGTTGCGCGGCTGGTCCACGTTGCAGCCGCGGAGCACGGCGATGTGGTAGGCCAGCAGCTGCAGCGGGATGGAGGCCAGGATGGGCGTCAGCGCGTCGTGGGTGCGCGGGATGCGGATCACGTGGTCCACCACCTTCTCCAGCTCGTCGTCGTCGTTGCTGATGACGCCGATGATGCAGCCGCCGCGCGCCTTTACCTCGTCGATGTTGCTGCGCACCTTGTCGTACACGGCGTCGCGCGGCGCGATCACCACCACGGGCATGTCGGCGTCGATCAGCGCGATGGGGCCGTGCTTCATCTCGGCCGCGGGGTAGCCCTCGGCGTGGATGTAGCTGATCTCCTTGAGCTT
>JAHWJJ010000437.1 GCA_019348475.1 Gemmatimonadota bacterium
CGCCATCACCTTTCGCTCGCCGGTGGACGGGCGGGTGATGTTCGTCCTTCCCTGGGGCGATTTTTCGTACGTGGGCACCACCGACACCGACTACGCCGGCTCCCCCGCCGAGGTGCGCGCGGAGGCGGACGACGTGCGCTACCTGCTGGACTCGGCCAACTCGATCTTTCCCGACGCGGGGCTGACGGCGGAGGACGTGGTCAGCACCTGGGCGGGGATCCGCCCGCTGCTGTCCCCCCGCGGCCCGGAAGGGGGGATGGCGGCGAGCGCCACCAGCCGCGAGCACGAGATCTGGCGCGATCCCGGCGGCCTGCTGAACATCGCCGGGGGGAAGCTGACCACCTACCGGGTGATGGCGAAGCAGGCGGTGGACGCGGCCGCACGCGCGCTCAAGGACGAGCACCGCGTGGAGAGCGGCAGCAGCCCCACCGCGGACCTCCCCCTGCCCGGCGACCCGCACGAGCCGTGGGAGCCGTTCCGCGACGGGGTGGTCCGCGACGCCGTGGCCGCCGGGCTGGGCGCCGACACCGGCGAGCACCTGGCCCGCGCCTACGGCGAGGATGCGGCGGCGCTCCTGGCCGCGGTCCGCGCGGACGCGGCACTCGCCGCGCGGCTGATGGAGGGGCATCCGTACGTCTGGGCGGAGGTGGCGCACGCCGTCCGGGCCGAGATGGCGATGACGCTGGACGACGTGATGACCCGCCGCCTGCACCTGTTCTACGAAGCGGCGGACGGGGGGCTGGCGGTCGCGGAGCAGGTGGCCCGCCGCATGGCCGCGGAGCCGGGCATCGGCTGGAGCGAAGCGGAGGTGGCCGCGCAGGTGGAGGCGTACCGCACCGCCGTGCGCGAAAACCGGGGCTTCAGCGCGTAGCCACGATTGGGGCAGGAGGATGGACGTGGACTTCGCAGCCGCATACCTGGAAGACGTCCGCGCCACCGCGGCGTACTACCAGAAGCTGGCCGAGGACGCGATGGCGCAGGTGGACCACGCGCAGTTGTTTGCGCCGCTGGGCGAGGAGGAGAACAGCGTCGCGTTGATCGTCAAGCACGTGGCGGGCAACCTGCGCTCGCGGTGGACGGACTTTCTGACCACCGACGGCGAAAAGCCGGACCGCGACCGCGACGCGGAGTTCGAGATCCGCGGCGGCGACGAGCGCGCGGCGCTGATGGAGGCGTGGGAGCGCGGGTGGGCGACCTTCCGGGGGACCCTGGACGCGCTGTCTCCGGACGACCTCGGCCGCACGGTCCACATCCGCGGCGAGCCGCACACGGTGCTCCGCGCGGTGGACCGCGCCCTGGCGCACGCGTGCTACCACGTGGGCCAGATCGTGCTGCTGGCGAAGCACTTCGCCGGGCCGGAGTGGCGGAGCCTGAGCATCCCCCGCCGCCATGGGTGAAGGGGTGAAGGGGTGAAGGGGTGAAGGGGTGAAGGGGTGAAGGGGTGAAGGGGTGCAAAGCCCGCCCCTCACACAGCGGTTCAACGCCGAGACGGCCGGCAAGCACGCACGCTGACGCACGGCCCCGCCCAGCGGCCGCCGTAGCTTTCCCCCACCCGCGCGATCACATCAGACGGCGCGCGCGTCGAAGGCGATCAGCCGCCACGGCCCCCCCGCGCTCCCCCGCGCCTGCGCCTGCACGCGGAACTCGGCCGCCGTCAGCGCCGCCTCCAGCTCCGCGCGCGAGTACATCCGCCGGTATTGCACGCGGGCGAGGCGCATCCACGCGTTCAGCAGGCGCATCGGCAGGGGGTCGCGCACCCAGTCCAGCAGCAGCAGGCGTCCCCCCGGCCGCAGCACGCGCCGGATCTCCGCCAGCCCCGCCCGCGCATCATCCCAGTAGTGCAGCGCCGACGCGGAAACGGCCGTATCGAACGACCGGTCGCGCAGCGGCAGCTTTCCCGCATCCGCTCCGACGAATCCCGTCCGCACCGTCCCGCCGATCGCCTTCGCCCGCGCCATCCGCAGCATTCCGGCTGACAGGTCCGCGCCCACGTAGCCGCCGATCGCCCCCGCGGAGTGCGCGAGGAGGGGGGGCAGGTTGCCGGTTCCGCATCCCACGTCCACCACGTCCCCCAGGTCGCGGCCCTCCAGCCACGGCCGGAGCAGCGCAAGGCTCGCCCGGTTGTAGCGGGCCCAGCGCCGGTCGTAGTCGGCGGCGGCGCGGTCGTACTCGGCGCGGACGGTCACGGGTGGGGGGTCGCTGTCGGGGTGTAGAAGGAGATGCGAGCCGGAGCCAGCGGAGTCGTGATCGCATTCTCCGCTCTCCGCGCATCTGTGGGGGCGAGGCCGAGAGAGCGGGCCACCGGCGGACCCGCTGGACCTTGGCGCGGCGCCGTCGACCTCTCGTCCCCTCCGCAAGGAGCGACCGGGGAAGGGCCTCGGGGGTCGCAGGCCGTTCACCCGTTCACCCGTTCACCCGTTCACCCGTTCACCCGTTCACCCCTTCACCCCTTCACCCGTTCACCCTACTGCTCCATCCCGTACCGCTGCAGCTTCCGGTACAGCGTAGAGGGGTCGATCCCCAGCACCTCGGCCGCGCGCGTCTTGTTGCCGCTCTCGGAATGCAGCACCCAGTGGATGTACGCCCGCTCGATGATCTCCAGCGTGGGGTTGGGGGGCAGGCTGGCGGACACCAGCGGCTGCGCCTGGCGCTCGGTGATGCGCGGCGGCAGCGTCGAGAGGTGGATCTCGCCGCCGTCCGCGGTGAGCACGGCGGCGCGCTCCAGCGCGTTCTCCAGCTCGCGGACGTTGCCGGGCCAGTCGTACGACTGCAGCGCGGCCACGGCGTCCGCCGACAGGCGCGGCACCGCCCGGCCGCGCTGCTCGGCGAAGCGGTCCAGAAAGAACTCGCACAGGATCGGCACGTCGTCGGGGCGCTCGCGCAGCGGCGGCAGCTGCAGCGTGATGACGTTCAGCCGGTAGAACAGGTCGCTGCGAAAGCCGCCGCGGCGAATCTCCTCGTCCAGGTCGCGGTTGGTGGCGGCCATGATGCGCACGTCGATGGGCACCGGCTCGGTGGCGCCCACGGGGATCACCTCCCGCTCCTGGAGCGCGCGCAGCAGCTTTACCTGCGTGGCCGCCGACATCTCGCCCACCTCGTCCAGAAAGAAGCTGCCGCCCTTTGCCGCGACGAACAGCCCCTGCTTGTCGCGCACCGCGCCGGTGAACGAGCCGCGCACGTGGCCGAACAGCTCGCTTTCCAGCAGGTTCTCCGGGAGCGCGCCGCAGTTGATGGAGACGAACGGCCCCTCGCCGCGGTCGCTGATGGTGTGGATGTACTTGGCCAGCACCTCCTTGCCGGTTCCCGACTCGCCGGTGATGAGCACGGTGGAATCGCTGGGTGCCACCGTCTCCGCCGTCCGCAGCACGTCGACGAACCCGCGGCTGCGGCCGATGGGGCGCGCCACGTCGCTGCGGTCGCGGCGGCGGATCTCGGTCTTGAGCGCCTGGTTCTCCTTCTTCAGCTGCCGCGACTCCGCCGCGCGGCGGCAGATGGCCACCAGCTCGTCGTTGCTGAACGGCTTCTGGATGTAATAGAACGCGCCCTCGTTGACGGCGCGCATGGCGGTCTGCAGCGACGCCTGCGCGGTCATCAGGATCACGGGAAGGGCGCGGTCCAGCTCCTTGGCCGCCAGCAGCACCTCCAGCCCGCCCACGCCTGGCATGCGCACGTCGCTCAGGACGACGTCCGGGCGCACCTCGGACAGCCGGTCCACGCCCGCCTGGCCGCCCACGGCGGTCTCCACCTGGAACCCCTCGCGCTTCAGCAGGATGCGCAGGGTGTCCAGGATGCCCATCTCGTCGTCGATGATCAGGATCTTCGGCTCGCTCACGGCCGGTTCTTTCGTCAGTCGTGGTTCGCGGGGAGCCCCTCCCGCGGCCCCTCCCGCTCGTTCCTCGCGGAGAGGGGAGCGCGTGAGGCCGAGGTCCATCGCGCCGCCGAGCGCCCCCCATCCCCGGCCCTTCCCCCACAAACTGCGTGGGGGAAGG
>JAHWJJ010000438.1:0-2557 GCA_019348475.1 Gemmatimonadota bacterium
CACCTCATTCGGTCCGTGGATCGCGCTCGGTGTGCTCCTCCGGGATCGCGGGGGTCGGTACAGGGTTTCGCGTGTGAGTATACCGGAACCGCGCCGGGCCGGTCAAGCGGAAAGGGCCCCGGGCGAGTCAACTCGCTGCAACAACGGCACAAAGTCCGCCTCCGCGGACTCCGGGTCCAATGCCCCGTTTCTCGAGCCGGCTTCAGCCGGCTTCGCGTAGTTCCAGCCGGGGGCTTCAGCCCCCGGTGCTCGCGGCGCCAAACCGGCCCATCTGCGCCGATTTTGCCCCCGGAGCCTGCGCAGGCAGGCTTCCCGCGGTTGTTGCAGCGGTTTCAACCGCCGGGCTTCGCCCAAACCGCAAACCGGCCCCGCAGCGCACAGCCGCGGGACCGGTTTTCACATCCACTCGTAAGATCCGATCAGGCGTGGGCCGCGTGGCCTTCGCCGGGGATCTCCATGAAGCCCGTGTCCACCGCCGCCAGCGTGGCCGGCGAGGGGAGCACCGGGAAGGTGCGCAGGAACCAGGTGTAGCAGAAGAGCCACACCGCCCCGAAGCCCAGCGCGATCCCGATCTCCGGCAGCCCCAGCGGGAGGTGCTCCACGTGGCCCGACTCGTAGAGCGACGGCACCGTGAGGAGGAAGCGCTCCAGCCAGTGGCCTATCAGAATCACCACCGCGAACGTCGCGAGCACCGCGGGGGTCTTCTTGGGCGGACGGGTGAGGAGGCCCAGGAACGGCGCCACGAAGATGCACCCCACCGCGATCCTCACCAGCGTGCCGAACGGCTCGTTGAAGCGCTGGACGAACCACTCCTGCTCGTGCGGGAGCCCGCCGTACCAGATCACCACGTACTGCGACCAGTTGATGTACATCCAGAACACGGCAAAGGCGAAGATCAGCTTGCCCAGGTCGTGGAACTGGTTCCTGGTGATGAACTCGTCCACCCCGATCCGCTTGCGGAAGACGACCACCATCAGCGCCGTCATCGCCATGCCGGCGTGGAAGCCGTCGATGAAGAAGATCACCGGGAACATGGTGCTGAACCAGTGCGGCAGCATCGACATCCCAAGGTCGATCCCCAGCATCCCCCACAGGATGGCGTACCCGAAGGCGAGGAACACCGCCACCTTGGTCATCAGCTCGCGCGAGCGCACGGCCTCCTCGGGGACGCCGCGGAAGTTGCGCGTCAGGCGGTCGTACCAGCGGCGCTGCCCGTCCGTCTGCGCGGCGCCGTACACGTCGGGGCGCAGCGCCAGCGCGGCGAACCAGATCGCCAGGGCGTACAGGATGGTGAGCCCCAGGTAGTCGCGGATGATCATGAAGGGCAGGTTCAGGTACCCGCTCTTCGCCTCCAGCACGTGGTCGCCCGGGGCCGGGTGCAGCCAGTGGTGGTACAGGTGCTCGGCCCCCAGCCAGTCCACCGCGAAGAGGACAAAGCTCACCGGGAGGAAGGCGACCCCCGCCAGGGCGAAGCGGCGCAGCGACCACGACCAGCGCGCGTTGGTCAGGTGCAGGGCGACGGTGAGCATCACCATCCCCATGCTCGTCCCCGACCAGAAGATCCAGTTGAAGTGGAACGCCTGCGCGAACCGCTCCGCGCCCTCGTGCCCGCCCAGCAGCGTCATCGCCGCCGCGGCCACGCCCAGGAGGAGCGCCACCGCGATCCCGCCCAGCAGCGCCCCCGAGGCCTTCGGGAGGGTGCGGAAGGGGATGCGCGTGGGCATCGAGCTCGAATGTCCGGCCATCAGTCAGTATCCTTGCGGGGTCAGCGCGGGCCCTGCGGCTGAGCCGCGGGGGCCGGAGCGTTCAGCGGAGCGGCGGAGTCGCGCGCCGAGGCGGGGAGCTGCCCCTGCACCTGCGCCGGGGGCGGAGCACCCACCGCGCCGCCCGGGTTGGGCTGCGCCGTGCCCGTGGCGCCGGCGCGGCGCTGCAGCGCGCGCACGTACTCCACCACCGCCCAGCGGTCCATGTGCGTGATGCGCTCGCCGTACGGCGGCATCAGCCCGCGTCCCGCCTCCACGATGGCGTACAGGTAGCCGTCCGAGCGGGCCACCGCCGTGCCGCCGTTCACCGGCGGGGCAAAGGGGAACTTGCCGGCGCCCACCACCGGACCGTCGCCCGCGCCGGTGGGGCCGTGGCAGACGGTGCAGTTGCGGGTGTAGACCAGCTCGCCGCGCACCAGCACGTCGTTGCGCGTGGTGCCCGCGAACGGGTTGCGCAGCGTGGGGGCCACCGAGTCCAGCTGGCTGTTCAGGTACGGCGCCGGCACGTCACCGTTGGGGCTGGACACGGGCACCGAGCCCGGCGCCGGGTTGCGCGGGTCCTCCTGGTACTCCGGGATCACCCCCTGGCGCATGGTGGCGAGCTGCGGAACGGCGTCGTACGACTTGTCCACGTCGTACATCGCCCAGTCCGTGCACCCGCCCAGCACCAGCACCAGCGCGCCGAGCGCCGCCGTCTTAACGTTGCTCAACGAGCACCTCCTGGGATCCGGCCTCGGTAAAGATGGCCTGGACCTGGTCGTAGCGGTCCTTGGGGACGTGCGCGAACACGCCGA
>JAHWJJ010000438.1:2657-3935 GCA_019348475.1 Gemmatimonadota bacterium
AAGATGGCCTGGACCTGGTCGTAGCGGTCCTTGGGGACGTGCGCGAACACGCCGAAGTTCCCCGCCGTGAACGACGGGTGGTAGAGCGGCGCCTCGGGAGGGCCGATGTGCGGGAGCCGCGCCAGCAGGAAGAGCCCCGCCACCGTGGAGAGCGCCCCCAGCAGGATCGTCACCTCGAACATGATCACCGAAAAGGCGGGGAGCGCGATGATCTCCTTGCCGCCCACGATCAGCGCCCAGTCCACCGACGTCCAGGTGGCCAGCGCCGTCCCCGCCGCGGTGCCGGTGAAGGCCCCCGTGAGCGTGAACAGCCTCACCGGCGACTCCTTGGTCCCCAGCGCTTCCTCGATCTCGTGCCGCGGCGTGGGCGAGTAGGTGGTCACCTCGTATCCCTCGTGCCGCAGCCGGCGGATGGCGTCGCACGCCGCGTCCAGGTGGGGGAAGACCCCCAGGACGCCCGTCTTCAGCTTGCTCATCGGCGTTCTTCCAGTCCCATGTACCCGGTGGGCAGCGGCGTGGCGTTGCCGAGCTCCTCGGTGTGGTTCACCTGCGGCAGGTGGTCGCCCGCGTGCGGGTGGCGCATCGGCGGCGGCAGCACCTCCTTGATCTCCGCGATGGAGAGCCCCGGCAGGTAGCGCAGGAAGAGGAGGAACCACATGAAGAACCACCCGAAGCTCCCCAGGAGGATGAACGCCTCCACCCAGGTGAGGTGGTAGTTCATGAACTTCCACGGCTCGTAGCTGTGCGCCAGCGACGGCACGATGATCACGAAGCGCTCCCACCACATCCCGATGTTCACGAAGATCGAGATCAGGAACAGCGAGTTCTGGCTGGCCCGGATCTTCTTCATCCAGATCAGCTGCGGTATGATGGCGTTGAAGGTGATCATCGACCACCCCGCCCACCAGTAGTCCCCCGTCACGCGGTCGTAGAAGACGTCGCGCTCGTACAGCTCGCCCGAGTAGTACGCCATGAAGTACTCCATCCCGTACGCGTACCCCACGATGCACGAGGTAAGCAGGAGGAGCTTCGAGAGGCGGTCGTAGTGCAGCGGGGTGAAGAACTTATCGAGCCGGAAGATGCGCCCCACCGGCACCATCAGCGTGATCACCATCGCCACGCCGGAAAGGATGGCGCCCGCCACGAAGTACGGGGCGAAGATGGTGGTGTGCCACCCCGGCACGATGGAGACGGCGAAGTCCCACGACACCACCGAGTGCACCGAGAGCACCAGCGGCGTGGCCAGGGCGGCCAGGAACAGGTACGCGCGGGTAAAGT
>JAHWJJ010000439.1 GCA_019348475.1 Gemmatimonadota bacterium
CACGCCCAAAACCGCCGTTCGTCCTGTTTGGTTCCGGCTACGCCGGGTCAGGGAACAGCCGGGAGCGGCGCTCGTGCGGCGGCCCGCCCAGCACTGGTGCACACATTTGTTCCACCGCGCGACAGAACGGTGCGGTGCCTTTCAGGACGTAGGATCGTACAATGTTGCGGGAGCGGGGTTTACGTCCGCACACGGGGGTGGCGCGACTACTGCCTTTGAGCGGGTCGTCCCAGCGCGACGGGTGTGGTCCAGCACATCTCCCCAATCCGGGCCGCTCGCGCATCACGTCAGGAGGAGCGCATCGATGAACCGTAGTCTGATCGCCGCCGCGTCGCTGCTGGCCCTTGGGGCCTGCGCGGACCAGAGCGCCGGGCCCGTCGCTTCCATGGGCGAGGCCCCCCTGCTTTCGGCGTCCAGCCCCGTCGACGGATCGTACATCGTCGTCCTCAAGGAGGGCGCGAACCCCCGCTCGGTGGCCGCCGTCTCCGGCGTCAGCCCGCGCTACGTCTACGGGGCGGCCCTGAACGGCTTCGCCGCGTCGCTGAGCGCCGGCCAGCTGCGCGCCATGCAGAGCAACCCCAGCGTGGCGTACATCGAGCAGGACGGCGTCGTGCACCACACCACCGTCACGCAGACGAACGCCACCTGGGGCCTCGACCGCATCGACCAGCGCAATCTGCCGCTCAGCACCACCTTCAGCTACACCAACACGGGCCTGGGCGTGAACGCCTACATCGTCGACACGGGGATCGACATCGATCACGTGGAGTTCGCTGGCCGGGCTTCCCATGGGTTCGACGCCTTCGCCGACGGTCAGAACGGCAACGACTGCAACGGGCACGGCACGCACGTAGCCGGGACCACGGGCGGTACGGTGTACGGCGTGGCCAAGGCCGTGAAGCTCGTGGGCGTGCGCGTGCTCAACTGTGATGGTTCCGGCACGTGGAGCGGCGTGGTCGCGGGCATCGACTGGGTGGCCCAGAACCGGGTGCTCCCGGCGGTCGCCAACATGTCTCTGGGCGGCGGCTACAGCCAGGCGGTGAACGATGCGACCACGCGCCTGATCGACGCGGGCGTGGCGACGGCGGTGGCGGCCGGGAACGACGGGAGGGACGCCTGCAAGTACTCCCCGGCGAGCACCCCGCGGGCCATGACCATCGGCTGGACGACCAGGATCGACGAGAAGTCGACCTTTTCCAACCTGGGTGACTGCGTCGACTGGTTCGCCCCGGGCTCCGGCATCACCGCCGCGTGGATCGGCAGTGGAAACACGGAGACGAACTCGATCAGCGGCACCTCGATGGCGTCGCCGCACGCCGCGGGCGTGGCCGCGCTCTACCTGCAGAGCAATCCGGGCGCGTCCCCGGACGCCGTGCGGGATGCGCTCTACGCAGCCACCACCAAGGGTATCGTGACGAGGTCCAGGACCAGGAACAACCACCTGCTGTACACGGCCTGGTAAACCGAAGAGCGAAAAGCCGGCGCGGCGCGCCGGTCGCAAGGCCCCGCCGGAGCTCGCTCCGGCGGGGCCTTCCGTCTCCGGGCCGACGTGGCAGAGAAGCCATCGGCGGCCGACACGCCCAAGGCCTGGAAAAAGCTCCCCGACGTGCTGTCGGCGGACGAGATCGCGCGGCTGGTGGCTGGGCGAGAACCTGGTGGTGGCGGATCCCAGCGACCGCATCGCCGCCAGCCCCACGGGTGGTCGCAGCCCACGGCACCGCCCCGCGCTCCAGCGGTGCACCATCCTGGTGACGTCGCTGCTGCGAGGTGCAGCACCGCCTGCCGCTACCGTCTGTGGCCGAAACATGTTTCTCCAGCGACGACACGGATTTTACTCCGTGCCGGCCGCGGCCCGCGTCGTGCCATCCCGGCGCGCACGCATTGAACTCAGGTGACGTGCGGCACGCGCGGCACCCCGAAGCCGGCGAGCCGCTCCCCACCTGCGCCGGCAGCCGCCGCGCAGCCTACACACCCCGTTCTGGCACGCTCCCATGCAGAACAAGCTTTTCACCATTCTCGCCGCGGCCGCCCTTGCCGCGTGCGGAGACCAGGATCCCGTGGCGCTGGCCCCGGCCGGCGACATGGCGCCGCTGCTTTCCGCCGCCCCGGGGGCCGGCATCGAGGACGCGTACATCGTCGTGCTGCGCGAGGGCGCGGACCCCCGCTCCGTCGCCGCGCTGGTGGGGGCGTCGCCGCGCCACGTGTACGGCGCCGCCCTCAACGGCTTTGCCGGTACGCTGAACGCGGGCCAGGTGCGCGCCCTTCGGCGCGACCCGAACGTCGCTTTCGTCGAGCAGGACCAGGCCGTGCGCGCGTTCGCCACCCAGACCGGGGCCACCTGGGGCATCGACCGCACGGACCAGCGCTCGCTGCCGCTGAGCGGCACGTTCACGTACGCCGCCACGGGCGCGGGCGTCACGGCCTACATCATCGACACGGGCATCGACTACGCCCACGTGGAGTTCGGGAACCGCGCGCGCTTCGGCTTCGACGCGTTCCTCCTGGGCAACGGCGACGACTGCAACGGCCACGGCACGCACGTGGCCGGGACGGTGGGGGGCACCCTGTATGGCATCGCGAAGCAGGTGGCGCTCGTCGCCGTGCGGGTGCTCGACTGCACCGGGGCGGGCTCCACCTCCGGAGTGATCGCGGGGGTGGACTGGGTGACCAGGAACCACCGGAAACCGGCCGTCGCGAACATGAGCCTGGGCGGGGGCGCCTCGTCGTCGCTGGACCAGGCGGTGGACAACTCCATCAAGGCCGGGGTGAGCTACGCGATCGCCGCCGGCAACGGCGACGCGCTGGGGAACGCGCAGGACGCGTGCACGGTGTCGCCGGCGCGCGTGGCTGCGGCCATGACGATCGGCGCCACGGACAAGACCGACGCGAAGGCGTCGTGGTCCAACTACGGCAACTGCGTGGACTGGTTCGCGCCGGGCGTGGGGATCACCTCCGCCTGGTTCGGGCTGCTGAACAACGACATCAAGACGATCAGCGGCACGTCCATGGCCACGCCGCACGTGGCGGGCGTGGCCGCGCTGTACCTGCAGGGGAACCCCGGCGCGAGCCCGGCTACCGTTACGCAGGCGCTCCGCGACGCTACCACGAAGGGCCTGGTGACCAGCTCCAGGACGGCCAACAACCACCTGCTGTACACCGCGTGGTAAGTCGGCGGGGAATCGCACGGGATAGACAGGACAGGGGAGGGGACAGGGAACAGGCCGGCGCGGCGCGCCGGGGTTCGGGCCCCGCCGGAGTTCGCTCCGGCGGGGCTTTCTACGTCGGCCGCGTTCGTTTCGCCCGCTCCGCGGGGGCTCCGCGGTGCCCTGATCTGCGCCACCTGTTCGCCCGGTCTTGCGCGCAACTACTTGCGAAAAAGCCCATCCGTGGCGCGGCGGGTGCGCTGGTCGAGCGCGCCCGCCGGGCCCGCGGCCGGATGATCCCGCCGCCGAGCGCTCCTCGCCGTCCGCATCCGCGGTTCCAGTCGCCGGCGCGCGCGCCAGCGTGATGGTCCACCACCAGCAGCGACTACGAGTGATCGTTCAGCAACTACGGCAGGTGCGTGGCCATCCTGGCGCCCGGGAGCAGCGTACCGTCCCTCTGGAAAGGCAGTTACACCGCCACCAGTACCATCAGCGGTACGTCGATGGCCTCGCCGCACGTGGCGGGGGTCGGCGCAGTACCTGTCCGCGGTGCCCACCGCCACGCCCGCGGACGTGACCAGCGCGCTGAAGTCGTACGCCACCCCGAACCGCATCCGGCTGCACGGCGCCAGCGTGGCGGGGGCACACCCAACCTGCTGCTGTTCACCTGGTTCTGAACGCCGCCGCGCGTGTTGATCGCCACGTGATCCGGCGGGGCTCCCATCCCTATTCATAACCCGGCGTAGCCGGAACCAAACAGGACGAACGGCGGTTTTGGGCGTGTCCCT
>JAHWJJ010000071.1 GCA_019348475.1 Gemmatimonadota bacterium
CGTCGCACCCCGCGCACGCCCTCACCCCTCCGCCGTTGTGCGCCAGGCGCAGCTCGTTGTCCAGCCCCAGCCAGTTGGCGCGCGCCCCGGTGGCGACGATCACCGACTTCGCGCGGACCTCGTCGCTGTAGCTGGGGCGCAGGACGAAGGGGTAGGTGGAGAAATCGACGGACGCCACGTTCTCCATCATGGTCCGCGTGCCGAACCGTTCGGCCTGCGCCTTCATCCGCGCCATCAGCTCCTGCCCGTCCACCCCCTCCGGAAAGCCCGGAAAGTTCTCGATCTCGGTAGTGAACATCAGCTGCCCGCCGGGAATCATCTCGCGCGAGGGCTCCCCTTCGATCACCAGCGGGTCCAGGTTGGCGCGCGCGGCGTACACCGCGGCCGTCCACGCGGCCGGGCCCGAGCCGATGATCACCAGCGTCTCCGCCTGACCGTCCTGCGACATTCGTAAGTCTCCGAGTAATTGCTGCCTGTTCACCGGGCACCGAGCGTTCTGCGCGCGGGAATATACACCCCAGCGGGTTGCGCGTGCTACACGGACGCGGTCGTTCGCCCGCCATCCGTCAACTGCGGCTCATGCGGCCCGGTCCGGTTTCGAAGAATTGGCGGGAGTGAATGATGGCGGCGATGGTAACGACCGCATTCTCGCAGCGGTAGATCATGCGCCAGCCGTAGGGCCGCGGGCGACCAGACTACTCGATGATCCACCTGGCGAGCCTCGCCTCCGCCTCGTCCTGCTCGACGACGCCCCCGGTGTCGGCGCGGTCCAGACCGTTGCGCACCTTGCCGAGAACGTACAGGTGATACTGGATGTCCTCCAGCGAGCAGTCCTCCGGCAGACGCTCGAGAAGCGACGATACCTCCTGCTTCACGGAAACCATCAAACCCTCACGACCGGGGTACGCGCGTGAAATGCTGATGACCGGCCGTCCAGATCTGCGGCGGACCTGAAATATAACGGATGCGTCAATCCGCGGGTCAGACGGGTGTTTCGCGTAGGGACCACTGGACGGAGCACATCAACGCATAGCGGCAGGTGGATGGTTCCACCGCCACGCCGGAGCGAGCGATGCTCGTTGCGAACCTCGCCCGCCACCCGGAGTGCGACCGGCGGCCTCACGCGCCGTTGCGCACCTTTCAGGGATCGGTGGGATGGACGGCTGCGGCATCGGGCGCGGCAGCGCCAGCGCGGTGCTTACGAAAACGTGGCACAGTCTGATGCAAGCGAGCCCCCGAGGTTCAGGCCCGTTCCGTCTGGTGCCGCACGCCGTGCTGGTCGATCCGGAGCGCCCAGCGTGAGCCGTTGCACTGCAGCCATTCGGGGGATGGTTCCACGACGCCAGTGGCGATGAGGTCCGCGGGCTGACCGTCATCGTCCACATCCGGCTCGAAGGCCATCGCCGCCATCCCGGCGACGAGCCGAACCTCGTTTCCGCGGTCGTCCGTGCAGGTATCACCGTGCGAGAGACACAGCAGATCGCCAAAGAGGCCGTTGAAGTCCGCGTGCAGCCGTATCATCCGATCCTCACACCACCAGCAGCTCGCCCTCGTCCCGCCGCGCGTCGCCATCGCCCGCGGGCTCTGGCGCGTCGGCGAGCAGGGGGCCGGTGTCGTCGCGATCGTGGTCGCGGAACTGGCGGGCGTAAAGGCGGGCGTACAGGCCACCCGCCAGCATCAGCTCCGCGTGGGTGCCGGTCTCCACGATTCGGCCGGCGTCCAGCACCAGCAGCCGGTCCGCACGCCGCACGGTGGAGAGGCGGTGGGCGATGATGAGCGTGGTCCGGTTCACCAGCAGGTGGTTGAGCGCGTCCTCGATCAGCGCCTCGCTCTCGGCGTCCAGGCTGCTGGTGGCCTCGTCCAGCACCAGCACGGCGGGGTCCTTGAGGATGGCGCGCGCCAGGGCGATGCGCTGGCGCTGCCCGCCGGAGAGCTTGATGCCCCGCTCGCCCACCCGGGTGTCGTACCCCTCCGCCAGCAGCTGGATGAACTCGTGCGCGTGCGCCGCGCGCGCCGCCGCGACCACCTCCGCCTGCGGCGCGTCCGGGCACCCGTAGGCGATGTTCTCGCGGACCGTGCCGCTGAAAAGCAGCGTCTCCTGCGGCACCAGCCCGATGGCCTCACGGAGCTCCGCCAGCTTCAGGTCACGGACGTCGATGCCGTCCAGCGACACCCGCCCCCGCTGCGCGTCCCAGAAGCGCGGGATGAGCGCGGCGATGGTCGTCTTTCCGGCGCCGGAGGGGCCCACCAGCGCCACCGTCTCTCCCGGGCGGATGCGGAAGGAGATCCCGCGCAGCGTCCACTCCGGGGGCGCGGCGGACGTCGGCGGCTCCTCGTGCTTCACCTGCCCCCACTGCTGGGGAAAGTCCAGCTTCGGCAGCTCGTCGGGCGTGTCGTAGCGGAACCAGACCTGGTCGAACGCCACCTCGCCGCGCACGGGGTGGGGGAGCGCGGCGGGCGCCTCGGGATCGCGCAGGTTGGGGCGGCTGCGCAGCAGCTCGAAGACGCGCCCGGCGGCGCCCACCGCTTCCTGGTACGCGCTCCACAGCCCGCCCAGCGAGCCCACCGCGGCCGCCGCCATGGCGCTGTAGAGGATGAACGACACCAGCGTCCCCGCCGTCAGCTGCCCGGCGACCACCATCCGCCCGCCGATCCACAGCACCAGCACCGACGCGCTGAGGCTCACGAAGCCGATGATGCTGAAAAAGAAGCCGCGCGTCACCGCCCGCCGCAGCGCCACCCGCACCGATTCGCGGATGCGGTCGCCGTAGCGCGCGCGCTCGTGCGGCTCGCGCACAAAGCTCTGCACCACGCGGATCTGCGCGAACGCTTCTTCGGCGATGGCGCTGGCCTCGGCCACCTGGTCCATCACCCCTTGCGAGGCCTTGCGCAGCCGCTTGCCGAAGAAGAAGGCGGAGCCCACCACCACCGGCACCACCACCAGGGTCACCAGCGTCAGGTAGACGTGGGTGAGCGTCAGCATCACCAGCGCCCCCACCAGCATCAGCAGCTGGCGGCAGAGTTCGGTAGCGTGCAGCGTGAGGACGCCCTGCAGCATGCTGACGTCGGTCCCCAGGCGGCTGGTGAGCTCGCCCGTGCGGCGGTCGGCGAAAAAGGCGGGGGGAAGGCTGAGCAGCCGCTCGAACAGGTCCATCCGCAGGCGCGCGATGATGCGCTCGCCGCTCAGGCTGAGCAGGTACGCCTGCGTGAAGTTGAGCACCGCCTGGACGGCGAACAGCCCCAGCAGAAAGAGCGCGGTGCGGTCCAGCCGGGCCGTGCTGCGGTCCAGGAAGGCCGAGTCCATCAGCGAGCCCACCACGCGCGGAAACACCAGCCCCGCGGCCGTGCTCCCCAGCAGCATCACGGTCGCGACCACCAGCTTTCCGCGGTGCGGCCGCAGCCGCGGCACCAGCTGGCGCAGCTCGCCCGCCTTCAGCTGCTCGCGCAGCCTCGGCTTGGGCGGGTCGGGCGCCGCCTCGGGCGCCGCCGCCGTGGATTCGGAAGGATCCAACGGCGTATCGGCCGGCGGCGGATCGGGGGATTGGGCGGAAGTCATCGTGCGGCAAATCTAACCCAGTGCCGGCGGTGCTCCAACCTGCGGCGGGAAAGGGGGAGGGGAGTGGAGCGTGGCCCTGCGCACGCGGGAGCGACTGAAGTCGCCGCAACAACGGCGGAAAGCCTCACCCCTGAACGGCAAACTGCGCCGTTCAGGGGTGAGGCTTCAACTACCGATTCCGGTCGTCCACACCCGCAGGGCCGCCGCCGTGCCGCACGCGGCGTAACAGAGTGTCCTGCGCCGCCTCCCGCCGTTGAAGCCCCACGTAGTTCGTGGGGCTTTCCGCTGTCGTTGCGCCGGCTTCAGCCGCTCCGGCGCGATGTCAGGCATTCCTCATCAGGAGCTGGACCACGATCAGCGCTCTTCCTCCCCTCCCGGCACCGGGTCGCGGAGGGGGATCTCGGCCCGCACGCGGGTGCCGGTGCCGGGGGCGCTCTGTACGTCCACGCGTCCGCCCAGGTACGCGGCGCGCTCGCCCATCCCGAACAGCCCCAGCCCGCGCCCCGCCGCGCGCACCTCCGGCACGTTGAAGCCGTGGCCGTCGTCCTCCACCGTCACCACCAGCCGGTCGGGCTCGCGGAGCACGCGGACGGCCGCGCGGGTGGCGCCGGAGTGGCGGACCACGTTGGAGAGCGCCTCCTGCACGATGCGGTAGACGGCCAGCGACGCCTCGGGCGGCAGGTCGCGGTCGGGGGTGCCCTCGGCGTGCAGCGACAGGCGGATCTCCGTGATCTCGGCGATGGAGCGGACGTGCGACTCGATGGCGGGGATAAGCCCCAGCTCGTCCAGCGCGGGGGGGCGCAGGCCGCGGGCAAAGCGGCGCACCCCCTCCAGCGCGTGGCCGATCTCGCGGCGCATGTCCTCCAGCGGCCCGGCCACCGCCTGCGCGTCGCTGGCGTTCCGCACCACGCGGATGCGGATGAGCAGCGCCGCCAGCAGCTGCGCCGTCTCGTCGTGCAGCTCGCGGGCAATGCGCTTGCGCTCTTCCTCGGCCGCGTTCAGGGCGGTGGCGGCGACCTCGCGCAGGCGCTGGCGGTTGGCGGCGGCGGAATCCAGCATGCCGTTGAAGGTGCGCGTGAGCCGGTCCAGCTCGCGGTCCGCCAGCGGGGACAGCGGCACGCGCGCGTCCAGCTCCCCGCGGCGTACGCGGGCGGCGGTGCGCTCGAGGGCGTCCAGCGGGTGCAGCGCCAGGCGCAGGATGAGCGCGTTCACCAGCACGGTAGCCGCGATCCCCGCCACCGCCAGCGCCCCCACCAGGTCCAGGGTGGATGCGCCGGGGTGCCGCCGCACGTAATCGGCCGTCACCATGCTTCCCACGATGGTGCCCACCAGCACCAGGGCCGCGTTGGCCAGCAGGATCTTGTAGAACAGCGGCACCCGCAGCAGCCACTGCACCAGCCGCGGCAGCCGGCCGGGCGCGTGTTGGCCGCGATCGGAGCTGCGGGAGGGGGCGCGATCGGGCGAGGCCGCGGGGTCGGGGGCGGGGTCGGGGGCCGCGTCGGGGGCGGGGTCGAGGTGCATGAGGCCGGTTCTTCTCGGGCGGCGGACGGCGACGGTAGATCGCGAGGGGATGGGCGAAGTGGCGAGCCCCCGCGGGACCTGAGCGGGTAAACCCGCCGCTGGGAAAGCGGTAAGGCTCTACTTGTCCGTGGTCTTTTCGAGGGCAGCGTACGTGCTCCCGTTCCGATGGTGCCGCTCCTGGTTGAGCACGTATTCGCGTGCGGGGATCAGCCCCGAGCGGCCAAGCGTGTAGGCCCCGTATGCGCCCTGCCATTTGAACGCCCGCCCGATGATCTGCGTGACCATGTGGGAAGACGCGCCCTTCATCCGGCCGACCAGCTCGGCGACGGAGAGTGTGGTGGGAAGCCGTGCGAGGACGTGCACGTGATCCTCGACTCCGCCAATGGCCATGATCTGCGCGCCGAGCCGGGACGCCTGGTGCTGCATGACCGGGTAGATCCGCTCGCGGATCTCGGGAGTGATGAGCGGCGCGCGGTCCCAGGTGGCCCAGACGAGGTGCACGTAAAGCCGGGCATGAGGATGTCGCATGATCCCTCGCACGAAAGGTGTTGTCGTCGAGCAGTTGAAGCCCCGCACGGCCGCGTAGCGGCCGGGGCGGGGCTTACCGCTGTCCCAGCGGCGGCTTTAGCCGCTCACGCCGAGGCGGGGCTTGCCTGGAACCGCCATCCCACCCATCAGCGGGGCCGGTGTCCATACCGCCTTCCACCCATGCGGAGGCGGGTGTCTGCGCTCACGCCTCCCTCTCGCCACACCACCGGCATCGGCTCCCTGTCCCGCAGCAGAGCGACGATGCGTTCCAGCCAGCGCTGGTCCACCTGGTCGAACGCCGCCGGGATCGTGCTGTCGACGTCGAGCACGGCGATCAGCTCGCCCCCGGCGTCGAACACCGGGATGACGATCTCCGACGCGGAGGCGGAGTCGCAGGCGATGTGGCCCGGAAAGGCGTGCACGTCGTCCACGACGATCGTCTCGCGCCGCGTGGCGCAGGCGCCGCACACGCCGCGCGCAAAGTCGATGTCCAGGCACCCCAGCGTACCCTGGTACGGCCCCACCAGCAGCCGCGCCGGCCCCACCCGCCGGTAGAACCCCGTCCAGAAGTAGTACGGAAACGCGTTGTGCAGCAGGCACGCGATGCTCGCCATCGCCGCCGTCAGGTCCGGCTCACCCGCCAGCGTCGCCTCGACCTGCGCGCGGACGGTGGCGTAGCGCTCCTCCTTGTCGGCCGCGTCCATCCGCAGCTCACCCGTCTTCTCCGCAACGAGCGTGTATTCCGCCATCGTGATGCTTCCGATCTACGCCAGGTCCCCTCGTGGGGACGGTCCCTGGAATTCGAGAGGGTGATGATACACCGAATCCGGCGAAGCGACGAGTGCCCGGCCATTCGGCGCACCCCGAGCCGCCGGGGCCAACGATGCTCGTTGCGAATCCAATCCGGTAATCTCCGGGTCCGCTCCAGGAGCCAATGAAGTTCGCCGCTGGAAGTTCGCGAAGCTGTCTGCGCGGCGTCTGCGCGGACTGCACCGCGGCCGTATACCCGCACGGCGAATCCTCGTGCACTGACAGTTCTACTGCCGGTCTTACGCGGAGGGCGCGGAGGACGCGGAGAACAGATGAGGATGGGCTCCGCGCCCTCCGCGCTCTCCCGCGTGAGACGCCTCCTCGGGCTCGAATCGCACAAAGAACCACATAAACGGTATGATATGATGTGCGATCATCCTCGTGGCGGATCGCGGCCGAAAACGCCGAAGCCGCCCACGGTCGAGGCGGCTTCGGATGATGATCAGTGCCCGCGATCAAGGGCTACGTCTCGCCACCGTCCTCGTGATCCCCACCGTCGTCAAGCATCGGATCGCGGGCGGTGACTGCGGCCCAGGCGGCGATGAGGCCGGTTTCGACGACGGCGTCCAGCAGGTAGACGGGCGGAATGACGCGCCGGGCGGTGTAGATGACGTCGATGGCCGTCAGCGCGGCGGCGGAGCCCGCCGCCAGCAGCGCGATCTCCGGCGTTACGCGGCGGCGCAGGCCGGCCAGCATCATCACCGCGCCGCCCACGGTGAGCAGCGCGCCGACCGTCTCCACCAGCCAGTCGTCCGTCTTTTCGCCGGAGACCGCCTCGAAGCTGCGCATGTGCAGCAGGGGCCACACGCCCGTTGCCAGGTAGAAGGCGCCCTGGCCGACCGCCAGCCGGTCCGCCGCGGACGCGCCCCCTTCCGCGCGGCCCGTCATGCGTGGGCGGGGCCGCCGGAGTCGGCGGTCATCCCCGCCTCCATCAGCGTCTTGAAGCGGCGCAGGTCTTCCTGGATCATCTTTTCCGGCACCTGGTGGAATGCGCTGGCGATGGCCTGGCCCACCACGCCGCCCGGCGGATGGAAGTGCAGCGCGAACCGCACCGTCGTCTCGCCCAGCCGGCCGGGGGTGAACTCCACCGATCCGCCGTGCGGCAGGTCCGAGTCCTCGGTGGTGTGCCAGACGATGCGCCGCCCGGGCACGTCCTCCGTCACCTCCGTCGTCCATTCCCAGGTGCGCCCGCGCGGCCCTTCCGCCGTCCAGTGCGACCGCCGCTCGTCCAGCACCCGCACGGAGATGATGCGGTCCATGTAGCTGGGCGCGTGGCTGAAGTCGCGCCAGTACGCGTACAGTTCCTCGGCCATGCGGTTGACGATGATGGACCCCTCCACGCGCACGCGGCCCCCGCCGCTCTCCGTCCGCGTGGCGCCGGGCGCCCCCGCCGCGCCGGTCGTGCCCGCGGGCGCCGCGTCGCCGGACGTGTCCACCCCCAGCGCGGCGTAGACGGCGCAGTGGCCGGTGGCGCCGCGGTGCAGCAGCATGGCGCCGGCGACGCCCAGCACCGCGCCGCCCACCCCGCCGCGCCGGATCCCCGCGCCGGTCAGAAGGCCGCCGCCGAACATCGAGGCAAACCGCTCCAGCTTTCCCACGTTCACCTCGCCCCCGGCGAGGGCCTTTCGCAGCGTGGACGCCGTATCTTCCACCGTCTCCTCCTCGTCGTTCGATCCGCCCCCGCCGTTGCGGAAGTCATCGATCTGTACGCGATTCGGGTGCGGCGGGGGTGCAAGAGGTGTTCCGGGGAGGGGGTGGCGGGATGTCGCCGCGGGCCGGTCGCCGCGGGCTGAAGCCCGCGGCTCGAAATGCCACAAGCCCCGTATCGGCTCGCTTGCGCTCGCCGAACGGGGCTACACCTCCACGAAACCACGGAGGCCCACTCGCCCCGATCCGCGCGGTGTGGGCCTACACCGCCGCCGGCTGCGCCTCAGGATGAAGATGGGCCGCCCGCGTCTCCTCCTGCGCATCCCGCTCCACCCCCAGTGCGGAGGCGGCCAGGAGCACCAGCGCCAGCCAGAGGGCGTCCGCCACCAGCAGGTGGATGATCTGCATCCCGATCGGCGCCAGCAGCGCGACGTTGAAGACCCCCACCAGCAGCTGGATCACCAGCAGCATCGACGCCGCGCTCGACAGCCGCGCGGTGCGCCGCCCGGGGCGCAGCGCGCGCAGCCGCGACGCCGCGGCGAGGGTGAAGAACGCCGCCGCGATGGCCAGGAGCGGGTGGACGATGCGCAGCCGCTCCAGAAAGTGCACGCCCCCCGGCACGCCGACACTGGTCTTGGGGAACAGCGTGTCGCCCAGGGCGGTGACGGCGCCCGTGATCCCCACCAGCAGCACCAGCACCAGCGGGGTGATTGCGAGAAATCCGGCGATGCCCTGGCCGCGCAGGCGCACGGGACGGCCTCCGCTGGCCCACCACGCCGTCAGCGCCAGCGCCGCCAGGAGGAGAAAGGTGTTGGCCAGGTGCACCGCCATCCACGCCGCGCGCCAGGGCGACGTGTTCCCCGCCACGTACTCCAGCAGCACCAGCCCGGCTCCCACCCCGGCCTCCGTCAGCATCAGCACCATCGACAGCACCGCGCCCAGCCGCGCGGGGTGGCCGCCGGGAAAGCGCCGGAACGCCATCCACAGCAGCGCCACGACGGCGAGAAGGGCGATGCCGCTGGTGGCGCGGTGGGTGAACTCGATTAGCGTCTCGGCGCTGGGGCTGCGGGGGATGACGACGCCGTTGCAGCGCGGCCAGTGCCGGCCGCACCCCGCGCCCGATCCCGACGCGCGCACGTAGGCGCCCCACAGCACCACGCCCACGTTGTAGGCCAGCACCAGCCAGGCGTAGCGTGCGAAACGGCTCTGCGGCGTGTGGGGGCTCATCCTTGCATCCATCCAGAGGCGGGTCCGGCGGCGCACGATGGTAACCGCTGCCGATCCGCCCACGCAAGTGGTTTACGCCCAGCGGCTTGCCGCCGGAGCGGCGCGCGTCGGGAGATTCCCTACGCGCGCGTCGGGCAACCTGCGGACGTGCGTGCCGGCGGGGTGGCGCACTGGCGTGCCGCGCGTATATTTCCGCCGTCCTGCACCCCCGAGAACACGCGAGTTGATGTCCGACGCTTCCGTCACGCTGATCCCCGACGGTTTTGCCGCGCCCCGCCCGCCGGACGCGGTGGACCCCGCCGACATGACCCCGGCCACCCAGCGCGCCGGCCTGGCGGCCGCCCGGAGCGGCGCCGGCGGGGTGCGGCAGCGGCTGCGCGATTACGTGACGCTCACCAAGCCGCGCATCATCTCGCTCCTTCTCGTCACCACGTGGGCGCCCATGGTGATCGCGTCGCGCGGGTGGCCGGACGGGTGGACGCTGCTGTGGACCATGGTGGGCGGATACCTGATGGCGGGCGGCGCCAACGCCATCAACATGTTCATGGACCGCGACATCGACGCGCACATGCCGCGCACCCGGCTGCGGCCCATCCCCAGCGGCCGGATGTCGCCGGGGCACGTGCTGGCGTTCGGCGTCACGCTGGGCGCGGCGGCGTTCGTCGTGTACGCGCTGCTGGTGAACCTGCTGAGCGCCTTGCTGGCGATGGCGGGGCTGCTGTACTACGTGTTCGTCTACACCCGCTGGCTAAAGCGCACTTCGCCGCAGAACATCGTGATCGGCGGGGCGGCGGGGGCGTTTCCCCCGCTGGTGGGGTGGGCCGCCGCCACGGGCGAGGTGTCGCTGACCTCCGTGTACCTGTTCCTGATCGTCTTCTTCTGGACTCCGCCGCACTTCTGGGCGCTGGCGCTGGTCAAGCAGAAGGACTACGGCCGGGTGGGGGTGCCCATGGCACCCAACGTGTGGGGCGAGCGCGAGACCATGCGGCAGATGCTCATCTACACTCTGATCCTGGTTCCGCTTACGCTGGGGCCGGTGACGTACGGCGGGCTGGGCCCCGTCTACGGCGTGCTGGCGCTGTCGCTGGGGCTGTGGTTCCTGCGCGACGTGGTGCAGCTGATGCGCGCCGCCAGCTTCGTGCAGCCCGCGTGGAAGCTCTACCGCAACTCGCTGCTGTACCTGGCGCTGCTCTTCGCCGCCATGGCGGTGGACGGGATGGTGGCGCGGGGTGCGCAGGTGTCGCCGGGGGTGATCTTCGTCCAGGACCCGCTGGTGGCATCCGCCGCCTCCACCCTGCGGTGAACGGGCCGGAGAACATCGCGTTCCACGCCGCGTCCCCCTCGGGCGGGCAGGGATACGTGATCCTGCTCTTTCGGCCGGACGCGGAGGGCAACGTGCGCTTTCGCGAGTGGTCCAGCGCGGACTACATGGCGCCCGGCCGCGAGGACGTGCTCACGGCGGAGGAGATGAGCGCCCGCGTGGCCGAATGGGCGCGCACCGGGTGGAAGCTCACCGAGTCCCCCGTGCGGATCCGGCACTGGCTGCGGGAGGGGCGGTAGGGCAGGGGCGAGTGCCCAGTGCCCGGTGCCGAGTGCCGAGTGCCGAGTGCCGAGTGCCCAGTGCCCGAAGCCCAGTGCCCAGTGCCAGGGGGTGTGACAGATCCGCCCCGCCCACTTCTCCGATCTTCTCCCCCCACTCTCCACGGTTCGGAACCCGATGCCCACAGCCACGCCGCGTGCGGAGCGCCGCTGGCGCGCCGCGGTAGACGAGCACCAGGCGGCGCTGGCCGCCTACCTGGAGGCCGCCGAGCGCCTGCCCGACGAGGCGTGGACGCGGCCGTGGGCGCCGGGCAAGTGGACGCCCGCCGTGATCACCGAGCACCTGGCGATGACGTACCGCGCGCTGGTGCAGGAGGTGCGCGGCGGACCGGGGATGAAGCTGAAGCTCACGCCGCTGCGCCGCGGGCTGCTGAAGCTTCTTCTGCTGCCGCACATGCTGTTTCACCGCACCTTTCCCCGCGGCGCCCTCGCTCCGCGCGAGGTACGCCCGGAGAGCGACGGCCTGCCCAGGGAGCAGGCCCTGGCGGAGCTGCGCGTGCTGGGCGAGGAGTTCGAGCGCGAGGTGGAACGGGCGCGCGCGGGGGGGCGGCGGCACGTGACGCACCCGTATTTCGGCAGCATCGACCTGGCGCGCGGCATGCGCTTCGCCGCCGTCCACATCGAGCACCACACCCGGCAGATCGCCTCCCTCCGATAAGCTCCCCGGCGCCTTGCCCGGCACCCCTCTCCCGCACACGCCGTCGGAGAGGGGGTGCACGGCTGTACAGGTGTCCCGCCACGAACGAGCTGTTCATGCAGTTGAAGCCCCGCGCAGTTTGCGGGGCTTTCCGCTGTTGTTGCGGCGGCTTCAGCCGCTCCGGCGCGAGGTGCGGCCCGGGGCGTCACCCGTCCCCGCCCCCGTTCCCCGCGCCGCCGTTGAACGGCCGAAGCACCGCGCGGCGGGTGCGGACCAGGGTCTCGATCTCGAAGGCCACGTCCTGCACCGACCGGCCTTCCGTCGGCACCGACACGTCCGCCAGCCGGTACAGCGGCTCGCGCTCCGCCAGCATCCCCGCGATCATGGAGCGCGGGTCGGGGTGGTCGCGAAAGGGGCGGTCGATGTCGTCCCTCCGCAGCCGCCGCACCGTCTCGTCCACCGACACGCGCAGCCACACGGACAGCGTGCGCGACCCCAGGACGTCCAGCTGCTCCGGGCGCGTGATCCATCCGCCCCCCGGCGCCAGCACCATCCCGGGGCGCTCCGCCACCTCGGCCGTCAGCGCGGCCTCCATCTCCCGGAACGCGTCCTCGCCGGCCTCGCCGATCACCGCCTTGACGCTGCGCCCCTCGCGGTGTTCTATCTCCACGTCGAAGTCCAGGAACTCCCACTCCAGCCGCCGGGCCAGCGCCTTTCCCACGCTGCTCTTGCCCGAGGTCATGTAGCCCAGCAGCACCACGCGCTCGATCAGCAGGGCGGGCGGCAGCGAATCCTGCACGGCGGCGTTCTCCATGGATGGCGTTGGACGGTTGACGGACGGCCCCGCGGCAGGGCAGGTTGCGGGCCGCACCCGCCGCATGCAGAATCCCGAATAGTTTCCGAACTAGACGCGAGACGCGGTGTATCCGCGCCAGCGTGCCATGCTGCGCCGGCTGTTCCCGTTCCCTGTTCCCTGTTCCCTGTGGTTGATGGCGATCCTCACCCCTACGCAGCGCGACCGCGTCGTTTCGCGGGGCATCGAAGACGAGATGCGCGAGTCGTTCATCGACTACTCGATGAGCGTCATCGTGC
>JAHWJJ010000440.1 GCA_019348475.1 Gemmatimonadota bacterium
CCTTTCTGGTGATGGCCACGCAGAACCCGCTGGAGCAGCACGGCACCTATCCGCTGCCGGAAAGCCAGCTGGACCGCTTCATGATGCGCCTTTCCATCGGCTATCCCGACGCGGACGAGGAGCGCAACGTGATCCTGCAGTCCGCAGGGGGGATGGATTCCATCGACCGCATTCGCCCGGTGCTGGACGCCGGGTCGGTGCTGGCGCTCCAGGAGCGGGTGGATACGGTACACGCGGACGCCTCCATCGTCGACTACCTGATGTCGATCGTCCAGGCGACGCGCGCCGAGCCCCGCTACCGCGCCGGCGCCAGCACCCGCGCCGCCATCGCGCTGCTGCGGGCGGCGCGGGGGTACGCGCTGGTGGACGGCCGCGAGTTCCTGGTGCCGGACGACGTGCGGCGCCTGGCCGTCCCCGTGCTCGCCCACCGCCTGCTCCCCGCCGGCGCCACCTCCGCCACCGGCGAAGCGTACGAGGAGGCGGTGTCCGTGCTGGACGAGCTGCTCGGCCGCGTCGCCGTGCCGGTGTAATGACTACATCAGACTTGCGCTTGCTTCCAACACGCCATAACATGGGTTCGGCTTTTTTTCGGCGATCGAGAGCGAAAGCCTTTCCCCATTAGCCAACGGGCTGCAGTGAGCGAGTTTAGCCAGATCGAATGGACGGATTCGACTTGGAATCCGACGACCGGCTGCACACGCGTGAGCAGCGGTTGTGACCACTGCTACGCTCTAAGCCTAGCTCACGGCAGGCTGTCAGAAATCTACTCGCGCAAGCTTCCGGTAATTAACACGGAGATCAACCAGCTGGACCCTTTTGCGGTTCGCTTATGGCCGGAGCGGCTGAAGGACCCGCGGCGCTGGCAATCGCCTAGAATGATCTTCGTGAACTCTATGTCGGATCTCTTCCACGTAGATGTTCCGGAGCCATTCGTGCGTGAGATCTTCCAAGTGATGCTCGCGGTGGATCGGCACATTTACCAAGTGTTGACCAAACGTCCCTCGCGTATGCGAAGATTTGTGGAGCGCAACGGGGATCTTTTCCCCGACGGTGAAGTGCCCGGGCACATATGGATGGGGACGAGTGTGGAGAGTCAAGATGTGGTTTATCGGGTTCGCCATCTAACCCTCGTACCTGCCGCAACTCGATTCCTGTCCTGCGAGCCACTTCTGGGGCCGCTCGATCTCGATCTCCACGGCCTACACTGGGTGATCGGGGGGGGCGAGAGCGGGATCGGATATCGGCCTTGCGAGCCACAATGGGCTCAATCGCTCCGCGACCAGTGCGTCGCGAGCGATGTGCCCTTTTTTTGGAAACAGTGGGGGGGCCGGACGCCGAAGGCAAAGGGCCGTATGCTGGACGGGCGCACATGGGACGAGATGCCAGCCCGCATTCCCGAGGTAGTCTAAACTCTCAGGGTGATGGTATCACCCAAGGCTCTGAGTCGGTCGAAACTGGCTTGATTCCTCTCCTTCAAGTTGCGTAATCCTTTTCGAATCTCGTCCTCCGTGTAGGGATCATCTGCAAGTCTGCGCCAGATGTCTCGTAATGTAAGAGCGCCCGCGCCACATCGTAGCGCGATTGCATCCCCTACATCACTCGCAGGGAACTCAGTAGGGGGTGGGGCGGGTGGTGCAACAAACTCGTCCTCCAAACCGAGTGAGAGGACGCCGTGCTGCTCCGCCTTCTTCCGCTCACGCTCCTCATAGTCGGCCCACACCGCGAAGTGTTCTCTAAATTCTGCCGTTCGCAGCACAGAGTTCATTCGAAGCGCGCCACTTTCGTTCCGCGTAGTCAGGACGAGATAATAGCTGGTACGATCCACGGCCGAGTTCCTGAGCCGAATAGTCTTCACTATGAGGCTCGGATCCACTTCGGTAAGGATCTGTACGTAAAGTGCGAGTGCTTCAGATTCGCGATCCTCTGGACGGACGAGGTACTCATCGGCGAAGATTGCCTGCCACCGCTCGTCTCCGAACAGGTCGTTCAGCCGGGTTAGGTTGCTGCGATCATTGGGCGTGAGTTTCGCTCGGGACTTGCTCGCACACGAGCCAAAGCGTTTGACATCTGTTGCGGGATACAGAATGATCGTGTCGACCTTCTTTCGGCCCACAAGCGGAGCGAGGTCACGCATCTTCATACCCGATCCCCACGGATCGACAAGAACGAGGCCATAGCTGTTTCCAAGCCAGCGCGCAATTTCACCGGAGCAGGACCGGAAATCGGCTTGGAGGACAGATGCTTCCCCTCGCTGCGCCTCCGCGACACGGCGGATCGAGCGGTAGGGAATTCCGAGCGGTGCTTCCTGGAGATTGTGCAGGAGTGCGTCGTGGTGCTCGGGCGAGGCCTCACAAAAAATTGCGCTGACCGAGGTGGTGAGCGGTACGCCCCTGAGGCGTTCGACAATCTGGCGAGTGCCAATGACCGGCGAACCCCAGATTGGCCCAGTGGCGACATTCTGGTGAGCATCCCGTTGATAAGCCCCAGCGCCTGCGAAGCCGTCAACGTAGACAAACGAAAATTGAATATCGCGTGCGGTAGGCTTCTTTCTCGCTTGATTCTGCAAGCCCGTGCTGATGATGCCCGTCCAAGCTCCCGCATACTCCCGGAGAATCCCGTGCTTCAGGCGAGTCTGGGAGGGTCGCTCCACGAAATACTTCGGAAAGATCAGCATGGGAGTCCACCACCAGAGGTGCCCGCGTGTAAGGTGGCGCTGGATCCGAGCGCCTGAAATCGGAACGCACTTGGAATGGCCTGAATATAATGCGCCGCTGGACAATTCCCAATTCTTTGATTCTGGGTCCGCTCATGTATTTGGTGGAAATGGCTCCATCTCAAACTGTGCTTCATCAGTGGGCTCAGAACTGCCGTTCTTGGGTAACAGAGGGTCGATGCTGACAAGAGGTCACTGACCCGCGCACTTTCGCACTTTCCCGCCGTGAACTCCCGCACTCCCGCACTCCCGCACTCACGCACTCACGCACTTCCGCGCCGCGTCCGCCGCTGGCTGCGGCCGCCGCGCAGGCTGCGGTTTTCGCGCGCGGGGTGGTTCTTCAGCGGGGGATCGGTGCTGCTGGGGTTCGCCGCCATCGGAACGGGGAACAACCTGCTCTTCCTGATGCTGGGCGGCATGCTGGGCTTCATCACCCTCAGCGGCTGGCTGAGCGAGCAGATGCTGCGGCGCCTGCAGGTGCGGCGGCGGACGCCGCGGGCCACGGCGGGGGCCCCGGCGCGCATCGCGTACGAGGTGCGCAACGGCAACCGGCGGCTTCCCGCGTACTCCGTGGAGGCGGGCGAGGCGCGGTCGCCCGCGCGCGGGTGGATCCCCGTCATCGAGCCCGGGGACGCCGGGACGGCGCGCGCGGAGGCGGTGTGGGAGACGCGCGGCGTCTATCCGCTGGAGACGGTGACCCTCTCCACCTCGTTCCCGTTCGGGCTGTTCACCAAGGAGCGCGACTTCGACCTCCCCGGCGAGGTGGTGGTCTGGCCGCGCACGGACCGCACCGTGCGCGAGCCGCGCCCCGCCGGCGAGCGGGTGCGGCGCGCGGGCGAGGCGTTCGCCGGGGCGGCGGGGGCGCGCGGCGAGTACCGCGGCCTGCGACCCTACCGCGCCGGCGACGACCCGCGCGACGTGCACTGGCGCACCACCGCGCGCGTGGGGCATCCGGTGGTGCGCGAGTACGAGCGCGACCGCTCCCGCGCGCTCTGGCTGTGCCTGGACTTGCGCGCGCCCGACGGCGACCTGGCCGGCGACGCGGCGGAGATCGCCGCCGCCGTGGCCTCGGCCGCCCTGAAGCGCGGCGAGGCTTTCGGGCTTGCGACGCAGGACGCGCGCGTACGGCCGGCCGGCGGGGCCGCGCAGATGGAACGCGTGCTCGACCTGCTGGCCCGTGCGCGCTTTCGCGCCGACGCG
>JAHWJJ010000441.1 GCA_019348475.1 Gemmatimonadota bacterium
TGCGCCGCGCGATGAGCTGCGTGAACTGCGAGCCGTAGTCGATGATCAGGATGCGATTGGGGTCCACTGCCGCGCCGTCCGCGTTCCGGGAAAAGTGCGAGCGCGGCAATGTACGCGCGGGCGGGATGCGCGAAAAGGTGGGGCGGATGCGTCCCCTGCCGGGGCGCGGCGGACGCAGCGGAAACGTCTTGCGGCGGCGTGAGGAAAACCGCATGTTTCCTCGAAAGCCGTCGCCCGGCACGGCGGGAGGGCGGCGCCCGGGCGAGCGTCCACATCTGTTCCCGGCGGCACCCTTTCTGCATCCCGAAAGCTTCGGCGAATGGGAACTTCTGTCTGCCCGCCAGGGCCGCCTCCGGCGCCGCCTTTTCCGGCCGACCCGCGCTCCGCGTTCAGCCGCCCGATCCCGCAGAAGGCGCGCCCCGCACGGCACGCCCGCACTCCGCAGTCCTTCAGAAACGCGTGTTGAAGATGCCGTCCCCACGCCGCCGTTCCGCCGCGCCCTTCCTCGCCCTCGCGCTGGTCGCGAGCGGCGCCTGCATGGACCTGGGCCGCGAGGCCGAGCGCGAGCTCCAGCTGGCCTCGTCGCTGGTGGCCGAAGCGGCGCCCGGGGTGGCGCCGGTGCAGCCTCCGCCTCCGCCCCCGCCGCCCCGCCCGCGGGACGCGGCGCCGCCCATCATCCGCGGCATCTACGTAAGCTCGTACGCCATCGGCAACCCGGTGAAGCGCGCGGCGCTGCTGGCGCTGGCGGACAGCACGGAGATCAACGCCTTCGTGGTGGACGTGAAGGACGAGGACGGCGTGCGCTACCCCAGCGAGGTGGCCGTGGCGCGCGAGGCGGCGCACGAGCGCAGCATTCCCGTGCGCGACCTGAAGGCGGTGGTGGACACGTTGCGCGCGCACGGCATCCACCCCATCGCGCGCGTGGTGGTGTTCAAGGACCCGCGGCTGTCGCGCCTCAAGCCGGAGTGGTCCATCCGCACCCCCGGCGGCGCGGTGTGGCGCGACCGGCAGGGGCTCAGCTGGGTGAGCCCGTGGGACCGCGACGTGTGGGAGATGAACATCGCCGTGGCCGAAGAGGCCGTGCGCGCGGGGTTCCGCGAGGTGCAGTTCGATTACGTGCGGTTTCCCGAGCAGTACCGCAGCCTGCCGCTGCAGGTGCACCCGGAGGCGGACAGCACCGGCAACCGCACCGACGCCATCGCCGGGTTCCTCGCCGCCGCGCGCGACCGGCTGCACCCGCTGGGGGCCACCGTGACGGCGGACGTGTTCGGGCTGTCGATGAACGACCCGCGCGACGTGGGGATCGGGCAGCAGTGGGAGCGCCTTTCGTCGATCACCGACGCGCTGCTGCCGATGGTGTATCCCTCGCACTACTTTCCCACGCACCTGGCGGGGATCAGCCGCCCCAACCGCATGCCGTTCGAGACGGTGCGCGCGTCGGTGGGGATGGGCGTGGTGCGCAGCGACCGCCTGCGCGCGGCGGGGGTGGAGCCGGCGCGCATCGTCCCCTGGCTGCAGGCGTTCACCGCCACCTGGAACGACCGCGGCTTTCCCTACGGCCCGCAGCAGGCGCGCGACCAGATCCGCGCGCTGTACGAGCTGGGGATCGAGGACTGGATCTTCTGGCACCCGGGAAGCAACTACGCGCAGATCGCCGGCGCCTTCGCGCGCGAGACGGCGCCGGAGGCCCGCCCGGCCACCGTCCCCGCCGCGCTGACGGCCACGGTGGACCGGCTGGACCGCCAGGGCGTGGCGGCGGAACGCGAGGGGCTGTCCGCGGGGCAGTAAGCGGCCGTCGCGCGGCGGGAGCTCGCCGGCGTCTTACCCGAGAAGCAGCGAGGCCTCCGGCACGTGCCGGAGGCCTCGCTGCTTCCCGCCGGATCAGCCCATCACGAGCACTCGCGCACCGTCTGCGCGATGCGGAAGCGGATCGGCTGCGGCGTGCGCGGTATCGCCACCACGTCCACGGGCGCGCTGACCGCCTGCGTGGTCCCGCAGCCGTCGCCGGCCGACGTTTCCACCACCTGGACAACGACGTGGTCCGCGTGCGAAGCCGCCTTCTCCACCCGCACGCCGGCGCCCCCCGTCGGCCGGCTTCCCATGGCCGCGACCACCACCGTGTGGCGGCTGAAGTCAATCGCCGGTGCCGCGGGCGCGGGGTCGGTGTACTGCCACATCCGCCGCCAGACCTCCTCCCACTCGGCCCGGCTCTCCACCACTAACTGTGCCTGCTCCGCCAAGCCGGAATAGCCCGCGGGAAACGCCTCGTGCACCCGCGTCACCGGCACCGGCTCTCCCCCGAGGTCGCCCTCGTCGAAGCCGGGGTCGATGGACGGCAGTTCGGTGCATCCCGCGGCGAGCGCGGCAAGGACGAGCATCATCAGGCGTGTGGATCTCATCGCTCGACGTTCTTCAGAGGTTCTCGTCGGCCTTCGCATCGCAGGGAAAGCGCGCGACGCGGCCCGAGTGTGACAGCACGCGTATCTCCGATCGCGCACCTTCTACGGATGAGGGGCAGACACTCGGGACCCATTTTTCGTCGACTCCTTGCTAGGCAGTGCTACCATCCAACAACCTGAAGCCTAATGGGCGATGTCCCCGCGAATGTAAAAAAACCAATGCCTAGACCGGGTAGATCTGGCCTGGGGTACGCATCGACCACAGCTCGATACTTAGCGATCCGATCCGTGCCTTCTACAGCTACTACAACCATCGCGCGCGACAATTCGCCAGCTACAATGTGGTTATGAGCGATTGGCACTGCGCGAGCAAGTAGCCCCGCCAGCCGTGACGGGCTGGATGGGGCTAGCACTCTGACTCCACATAAACTCCCGTCAGGAAGAATGCTCGTGAAGTCCTGTCCTGGCATCGTCCGCGCGAACTCTGCGGCACCCTCGGTATTGGTCAACCACGTCTTCACTTCGTTCACCGCAATGCGGCGTAAACGCGCGTGTGCGCGTGCGACTTCTGGATCTGCGGCGGGACCATACATCAGCGGTTCCGGCACCGGCAGCAGCCGATGTCGAGACTCTACAGCAGCATAAGTCTCTTCCTTTCGAACCTCCTCTACTATCGCGGAACTGACGTCGAAAAGCGCCAGCAATGTAGACAAGGGAGCGATAAAGAAGGATTTGCCCTCGGAGGCACGTCGGAATTCGTCTACGAGTTCAAAGCGAGGGTAGAGCCCTCCCCCAGCACTTCGATACTGCCAGTCCGCCTTTTCCTCACCCGTCACGAAGAGAACGTGTTTCTTTTCTGCTCGCGCGATTTCTAGGATAGTAAGCCAGATCAATAGGTCCCCGACGCCCTCATCCGCCTTGCTTGCATCCTTATAACCAGGGGGAATTTTGTTCTCCCACCGCCACTGCAGATCCGCCATAACAGTGGTAGGATCCAGGGGAGGGTCAAAGATCGTTTCCTTATCGAAGAGCGCCCGGTACAGCACGCTCACTGGGTCATTCCATAACCAGTTCCTGACTTCAGCAACGATTTTGTCCAAGTGCTGCTTATATTCTTGTATCTGGGTTTGTAGGTTCTTTTCGAGTTCTCGCGACGCGCGAAAAGAGTCGATGCCTTCCAACAGCCGATAGTCACCAAGACGCGGTGGCGCCACTTTGCTCTTGTGATCCAGAATCTGTTGGTGCAGATCGGCTAACTTGCGCGCTCGCCACCCAGCGAACTCACGCGCAGCCCTCCCGGGAAGAAGTAATCGCCCTGACCTCTTCAGGTGCTGGAATGTATCTCCAATTCGATCGAGGGTTGCGGCTTGGATACCGTAGGGGACCAAGAGCACATTCGTATCAACGACCACAATCAACTCGTTCCTCACATCCTGCAAAGCGGGAGGAGAGAATGCGAAGATTTCACTTGGATCCGGATAAAGCTGATCCAAGAGGAAC
>JAHWJJ010000072.1 GCA_019348475.1 Gemmatimonadota bacterium
CCACCGCCTGCGCCCCGCCGATCCGCAGCACCTCCGTTACCCCCGCCACGTGCGCGGCGGCAAGGACGACGGGAAGCACCTCGCCGCCGGGCGCGGGGGTAACCATCGCGATCTCGTCCACCCCGGCCACGGCGGCGGGGATGGCGTTCATCAGCACGGAGGACGGATACGCCGCGCGCCCGCCGGGGACGTAGATCCCCACCCGCCGCAGCGGCGCCACGCGCTGGCCAAGCACGGTGCCGTCTGGTTCGATGTCCAGGAACCCGTGCTCGCGCTGCCGCTCGTGAAAGCGGCGGATGTTCTCCGCCGCCCGGCGCAGCGAGTCGAGCAGCGCCGCATCCACCGCCGCCGCCGCCTGTTGCAGCCGGTCCGCGCCGATGCGCAGCGCCGCCGCGTCGCCGGCGTCGAAGCGGTCGAAGCGCGCCGTGTACTCCAGCAGCGCCGCGTCCCCCCGCGACGCCACCTCGCGCAGAATGCCGGCGACCGCGTCGCGCAGCGCAGGATCGTCCGTAGACGCAGCGGCCGCCATCTCCCGCAACGCGGTGAATGGCGGCGCGACGCGCAGGGTGTGGATGTCAGGCAACGTCGTCCCGTTCAGTTCAGTTCAGTTCAAGGAGATCGGAACGCTCGCCGCGCCGGGGCGGGCCCTCTCCCCCGACCGGCCTTTCGCTCGTTCCTCGCGACGGCGGTCGACCCCTCCCCCAACCCCGGGGGAGGGGTGGCGATAGGCCGAAGCTTCCGACCGGGATCGAATTCTCCCCGTCTCCCGCACTCCCGCACTCACGCACTCCCCTCCACCGCCCCCGCGAGATCCGCGATCAGCCGCTGGTGCTCTTCCAGGCGCAGTTTGTGGCTGGCGCGGTTGACGATCAGGCGCGCGCTGGAGCGGGAAACCTGGTCCACCACCACCAGGCCGTTGTCGGCCAGGGTGCGGCCGGTCTGCACCAGGTCGACGATCCAGTGCGCCAGCCCCAGCAGCGGCGCCAGCTCGACCGAGCCGGAGATGTGGATCAGCTCCACCTGCATCCCCTTGCCCGCGAAGAAGCGCCGCGCGCTCTCCACGTATTTGGTCGCCACCCGCGGCATCCCGCCCCCGGAAAGGTACGGGTAGGGCGCGTCCCGGGGCGCGGCGACGGCGAGGGCGCATCCGCCGAAGCCCAGGTCCAGCGGACGCAGCACGTCGGGCTCGCGCTCGTCCAGCACGTCGCTGCCGGCCACCCCCGCGTCCGCCACCCCGGCCTCCACGTACACCGGCACGTCGCCGCTCTTCACCGGCAGAAATTCGAAGCGGCCGTCCGCGGAGGGCAGGATCAGCCGGCGCGAGTCGCGCGCGACGGGGTCGATGATGGAGCCGATCCGCTCGAACAGCAGCAGCCCCTCGTCCATCATCCGCCCCTTGGGAAGCGCGATGCGCAGCGGGCGCCTCACGGCGCGTCCCCCAGCAGCTCGGCCAGCGCGTCCGTCTCCATCGCGAAGCCCACGGCCGGACGGTCCATCCCGTACAGCGCCAGCAGGTCGTCGTAGCGCCCGCCGAACGCCACCGCCCGCCCGGCGCCACCCACGAACACCTCGAACTGGATCCCCGTGTAGTACCCCAGCCCGCGGATCTCCCCCAGGTCGTAGACCACGTGCGACCGCTCGTCGGGGGCCAGCAGCGCGTCGATGGCGCGCAGCCGCTCGATGGCCGCCTCGGCGTCCGACCCGGACGCCAGCGAGCGCGCGCGCAGCAGCACCTCGCCGCGCCCGATCAGCTCGGGAAGCTCCACCAGCGCGCGGGCGACGGCGGCCGGCGCGCCGTAGCGCCGCGCGCCCTCCGCCAGCGCCGCGCGGTCCTTACGGTCGATGGCCGTCCGCAGCGCCTCGGCCTCGTCCGGCTGCAGCCCGGCCAGCAGCGGGCGCACGAAGCGGATGTCGCCCAGGTTGATCTGAAAGTCGCCGATCTCCAGCGCGCGCAGGAGTGCGATGACCATCCGCAGCACCTCCACGTCCGCCTCCGGACCCGCGCTCCCCAGCAGCTCCGCGCCCAGCTGAAAGGTCTCGCGCGGGTGGCCGCCCCCTTCCGGCCGCTGGCGATAGACCTTGCCGGCGTATGACAGGCGCAGCGGCGGCGCCGCGTCGCGCAGGCGCGTCGCGGCCATCCGCGCGATGGCGCTGGTGAAGTCCGCCCGCAGCGCCACCAGCCGTCCGTCGCGGTCCACGAAGCGAATGAGCTCGCTGGCCAGCTTGGTGCCGGCGCGGGTGAACACTTCTTCGTACTCGAAGGTGGGCGGAATGACCTCACTGTACTCCGCCGCCTCGGCCAGGTCGAACCACACGCGCTGAACGCGCCGCCGGCGTCGAACGTCGGCGGCGAGCAGGTCCTGTGATCCGGGCGGCACCTGCGCCAATCGGGTCGTGGGCATAGCCGGCAAAGATACCAGCCGTGCCGCGGATGGGGCAATGCCGGGTGTTACGAAGATTGTACACCGAAACAGGTTCCGAAGCTGGCACGGGAGGTGCTACTAGCGCGGCCCGTGAAGGTGAAGTACCGAAGGACTCACCTGAAAGACGGGAGAACGACCGTGGACATTCTGCTGATCATCGGCATCGTGCTGCTGCTGGTGGCCCTGCTGGGCGTGGGCGGCGTGATCGGCGCGCTGGCCGACATCGCGTGGATCCTGCTGATCATCGCGGTGATCATCATCGCCTGGCGCGTGATCACCGGCCGCCGCCCCGTCTGACGGGCGGACGGGCTGAACGCGAGCGGCGGACCTGGTGTGGGTCCGCCGCTTTGCTTTTAGGGTTGACCTGAAGCAGTTCAACCTCCACCGGCAGTTTCGGGGGAGGTGCGAGCCTGACGAGCGGAGGGGGCCGGCGCGGAGCCCGCGAAACCGCTGCCAATCCGCCCCCGTGCCGTTTTCGAGCCCGCGCTGTCGCTGACGCACGATCCCGGCGCTCAGGCCGCCGCCTCCGCGAGCGCGTCGAACAGCGCGCCGACCTCCGACGGTTCGCGCAGGTGCGAGGATGCGGCGGAATTCGCGGACGGCTGCTCGGCGATGAGGATGCCTTCCGCGGCCGGCCCCCAATCGTACAGCGCACGGAAGGCGTCCTCGTCCGTACGGTCGTCGCCCAGGTAGAGGACGGGCGCATCCGGCGGCGGGCGCATCTGGTCGAGGAGAAAGAGCACGGCCTTGCCCTTGTGCCATTCCACGCGCGGCCGCACCTCCAGCACCATCTTGCCCTCCGTCACCTGCAGCTCCGGCCGCCCCCCCGCCGCCTTCAGCACGATCTCGCGCACCTCCTCGGCGTGGTCGGGCGCCAGGCGGTAGTGGATGCTCAGGGTGAGCCCCTTGTCTTCCAGGAACGCGCCGTCGATCTCTTCCAGCGCGGCTTCGACCGTGGCCGCGACGGCCTGAAGCTGCGGGCGCGCGGCCTCCGCCTCGGGGTGGATGCGGTGCAGCCCGGCGCCCTCGATCTCCATCCCGTGGTTTCCCGCGTAGGCGATGCCGGGGATGGCCGCGCGGTCGCGCACGTCCGCCATCCCGCGCCCGCTCACCACCGCGACGGCCACGCCGTCCATCCCCATCAGCCGATCCAGCGCGCGGCGTGTGCGGTCCGGCATGGCGGCCAGCTCCGGCCGGTCCACGATGGGCGCCAGCGTGCCGTCGAAGTCCAGGAGCAGGACGAGCCGCCCCGAAGCGCGCCATGCCTCGGTCCAGCGGGGTACCCGTTCGAGCGCGTGTTGCATCAGAAGCGGTGCGGGGGGTGAAAGATTACACGATTCGGTGCGCCCGCCCGGGCCCTCTCCCCCGACCGGCCTTTCGCTCGTTCCTCGCGACGGCGGTCGACCCCTCCCCCAACCCCGGGGGAGGGGTGGCGGTGGCCGAAGCTCCCGAGCGAGATAGGGCTCTCCGCCTGTCCCGAGGAGGGGCGGGCCGGGGGTGGGGGTCCTATTCCCTATTCCCTATTCCCTACTCCCTACTCCCTACTCCCTACTCCCTACTCCCTATTCCCTATTCCCTGCCGTGCCTGTAACCTGTCCCGCTCGCAGCGAAACGCAACCGCACGGCAGACCCAATGCCCTGGACCGACACCATCACCTTCGACGAGCGCGGCCTGGTACCCGTCGTCGCGCAGGACGCGCGCACGGGCGAGGTGCTGATGCTGGCGTGGGCCAACCGCGAGGCGCTGCAGCGCACGCAGGAGACCGGCCGCGCCCACTACTGGAGCCGCTCGCGAGCCTCGCTGTGGATGAAGGGCGAAAGCAGCGGCCACGCCCAGCAGGTGGTGGACGTGCGCGTGGACTGTGACGCGGACGCCGTCCTCTACCGCGTGCGGCAGACGGGACCCGCGTGCCACACCGGCGAGCGCAGCTGCTTTCATCGCCTGGCGCAGGATGCGCTCCCGGAGGCGGGCGACCCCCGGCCCATGCTGGCGCGTCTGGAAGAGATCATCGCGCGGCGCGATCACGAGCGGCCGGAGGGGTCGTACACCACCTACCTGTTCGCCCAGGGGCCGGACAAGATCCTCAAGAAGCTGGGCGAGGAAACCGCGGAAACCATCATCGCCGCAAAGAACCACGACAACACCGAGCTTCGGTCGGAGTCGGCGGACCTGCTGTTTCACCTGATGGTGCTGTGGCGCGCGCGCGGGCTGGACGCGGACGAGGTGTGGGGCGAACTGGAGCGCCGCTTCGGCGCGGCGCCCCGCGCCGGCTCCACCGAAGCGCGCCCCAGCCGCTCGGCGGACGGAAGCTGAACGGCAGGTTCAAGGATCGAGTGCCCAGGTTCAAGGGACAGGGTCCGATTCCCTGGGCACTTGAACCTGGGCACTTGAACCTGCGCCTAGTCCGCCCGCCCCGCCATCGACGGCAGCGGCACCTCGCGGTCTTCCATCGGGGTCTGGCGGCGCACTTCGCGCCGGGCGCGCTCCTCCGGCGTCGCCTTCGCGCCGTCGGGGCGCAGGTACGACGCCTCGCCGCGCTTGAAGGCGGCGTCCAGGATCATCTCCGCCTCGCCCGGATCGCACCACCCGCCGGTGAGCGGCTCGTCCCAGTCCACCCGCGAGCCGGCCGGCGTGTACGGCTGCATCCAGTACATCCGCGTCCCCGTGCGGTCCCGCGCCTCGGCGATCAGCACCGTGCGGCTTCCCGCTCCGTCGGCGTCCATCTCCGCCTCCATCGCCAGCATCAGGCAGTCCGGGCTGCGGGTCTGCGCGTACTTCGCGATGGTGCCCGACAGGATCTCCGGCGGAACGCTCCCCAGCCCGTCCGGAACCGGGATGGCCAGCGTGCGGAACTCCGGGGTGGCGTGCCCCGGCTTTTCGTGGACGCTGCGCAGGCGCGGCGGGATGTCGGCCCCGTCCAGCGCCGCGCGTCCAATGTCCCCCCGCACCTCGTCCAGAAACCGCGTGGCCATGCCGAGCGTGCGCTCGATCTGCTGCATCCTGCTGCGCGCCACAGTACCACTCCCTCCGGTTTTTGCGAGCCACTCTTGCGGCCTTTCGGTAGCGCAATCCGCGCCCCCGCCGCCGCCGAACCGGCACCCGCGGCGACATGCAAGGGGAGCGCCAGTAACAAACCTTGTGCGTGCCGTGCGTCGGGCCCGCGCCCGATTCGTCAGTGTTTCTGCCGATTTCAGGGAAGATGAAGATATTTCAGCAGATGCGCGGATGAACGACGGTGGCGCACCCACGGGCTCCGCCTGCAACCGCGAGGGCGCAAAGCGGCGGATGGACGGGGATCGACGGGGGATTCACGGCGGCGCCGGGGCAGGGTACCGGCTCCGCCGGCGGGATTGAGGCGAGATGGTGCGCCGCCGCGGAGAATCTCAGAAAACGTCGTGATCAGGCGCGCGCGGCCTGGCGGATGGCGCGCAGGTGGCGCGGCCAGACGGCGGTGGCGTAGCGGAGAAAGTTGGCGCGCTCCTCGGGCAGCTCCGCCAGGAACGCCCACGCCGGGAGCGAGCCCTTGCGCCCGTTGCAGGGGTGGCAGGCCGTGACCAGGTTCCCTTCGGAGTTGTCGCCCCCTCGCATTCGCGGCTGCACGTGATCCAGCGAAAGCTGCTCGCCCGGAAACGGCTGTCCGCAGTACACGCACCGGTACCCGTCCCGCGCAAAGATGCGGTCCCGGAGGGAGAGGTCAGCGGGTCGGTTCATCACTCGATCCACCTGATGACACTTTGCGCTCGCTTCCGCCACGGGCTGAAGTCCGCGGCTGCGACGACAGAAGCCCCGTCTCTGCTCATTGCTCCCAAAGCGGGGCTTCACCTGCTCGCGTGGGCCACGCCCGGCGCGATCCGCCGTTTGCGCGCAGCCCCCACGAAGGTGAAGCCCCGCCGGGCGAGCTCCGCGAGCCCAGGGCGGGGCTTGTGGCCGTCATAGCCCCGGGATCCATCCGGGGGGTGTTCGGGCGGAATCCGTAGCGTTCGGAGCGGATCGAGCGGCGCCGGGCCGGAACCCCTGTTCCGGAGGCTCCGCCATGAACGATGTGCCGCGCCCCCCGCTCACCCTGGCTGCACCTGGTACCCGGCCTCGGTCAGGCGGCCGATGATCTCCCCGACGTGGGCGCGGCCGCGCGTCTCCAGCGCCATCTCGATCTCCGCGTCCGTCACCCACAGGTCGGCCATGGCGCGGTTGTGGTCCAGCTTCTGGACGTTGGCGCCCACCTCCGCCAGCAGCGCCGTGAGCGCCGCCAGCGCGCCGGGGCGGTCCTTCACGCGCACCCGCAGGTGCGCGCGGCGGCCGTCCTGCACCAGCCCGCGCTCGATGATGCGCGACATCAGCGTCACGTCGATGTTGCCGCCGCTCAGCACCATGACCACGTTCTTTCCCTGCACCCCGCGCACGTGCCCGCCGCACACCGCGGCCACGGTGGTGGCGCACGCCGCCTCCGCCACCGTCTTTTCGCGCTCCAGCAGCAGCAGCACCCCGGCGGCGATCTCCTCCTCGCTCACCGTCACCAGCTCGTCCACGTAGCGTTCGATGTGGGGAAAGGTGACCCCGCCGATCTGTCGGACCGCGATCCCCTCGGCGATGGTTTCCGCGGGGGGGATGACGACGGGGCGCCCCGCCTCGCGCGCCCGCAGCGCCGCCGGCAGCGCTGCCGACTCCACGCCCACGATGCGCACCTCCGGCCGCATCTCCTTGATCGCCACCGCGATCCCGGAGATGATGCCGCCGCCGCCCACGCCGCACACCACCACGTCCGGCGCGGGCACCTGCTCCAGCAGCTCGAGTCCGATGGTGCCCTGCCCCGCGATGATGCCGGGATCGTCGAAGGGGTGGATCAGCGTCTGCCCCTCCTCCCGCTGAATCCGCAGCGCCTCGGCCATCGCCTCGTCGTACACGGAGCCGTGCAGCACCACGCGCGCCCCGTACTTCTCCGTGGCCGACACCTTGACCAGGGGCGTGCGCTCCGGCATCACGATGGTGGCGGGGATCCCCAGCCGCGACGCGTGGTAGGCCACCCCCTGCGCATGGTTCCCCGCGCTGGCGGCGATCACGCCGCGCAGCCGCTCGTCTTCCGGGAGCAGCAGCATGCGGTTGAGGGCGCCGCGCTCCTTGAAGCTGCCGGTGCGCTGCAGGTTCTCGAACTTGAACCAGGCGTGCCCCCCGAACATTTCGCCAAAGGTCTCCGACGGCGTGCAGGGGGTGAGAACCACCTGCCCCGCGATGCGGGCGCGGGCGTCGAGAACGTCCTGAAGGGTGACCATCGGCGCGTGTGAACGTTTGCGGGCGGAGTGGACAGAATGGTTGCCGAAGCGAACCCAATGTGATAACCTCCCGTCGCGGCGGGGGCAAGCGGACCCCCCGGACCGCTCCCCACGGGCCGAAGCGATGGAACGCCGCAGCCGTGACGCCCGACGACTCCCTGCTCGCCGCGCTGGCGGACGCACTCGCCAGGCGCGCACACCAGGAGCCGGCGTGCGATCCCGGCCTGCCGCGCGCCGCGGTGGCCGTGCTGCTGCGGCCCGGCGAGCAGGGGCTGGAGCTGCTGCTCATCCGGCGCGCGGAGCGCGAGGGCGACCCCTGGTCCGGCCACGTGGCGCTCCCCGGGGGACGCGAGCAGGCGGAGGACGCCGGGCCGGCGCACACGGCGGCGCGCGAAACGCACGAAGAGGTGGCCATCGACGTGCGCCGGGACGGGCGGATGGTGGGGGCGCTGGAGCCGGTGTGGCCGCAGTCCTCCCGTGCGCCGCGCATCGTGGTGCGGCCCTTCGTCTTCGCCATCCCGGCGCACGCCCGGGCCGTGCCGAACCACGAGGTGCACGCCGCGGTGTGGATACCCCTGCGCGAACTGCTGCACCGGGGCGCGGTAACCGAGCACCTGCTGGAGATCGACGGGATCGAGCCGATGCGCTTTCCGGCGTTCGACGCGCGGGGATACGTGGTCTGGGGCCTTACGCACCGCATCCTCACGACCTTTCTCGAGGTGTACGGCGAGGTGAGCGGTGAACGGGTGAGCGGGTGAACGGGTGAACGGGTGAACGGGTGAACGGGTGAGCGGGTGAGCGGGGTGATGCCGCACACGCCCGGTCACTGAGTCCGCGCCGGAGCGAATGGATTCGCCGCTGGAATTCGCGAAGTCCGCCTTCGCGCTCTGCCGCTTCACCTCCGCGCCGCTTCGCGCCTTCGCGGACTTGCGGCGAGAGATAGGGGGCCGCGGCGAGCCAGCCAGCGCGGGCGAGTCGGTCGCGCGTGCGGACGCAGGAGGCAGGACGCCGCGACACAGCCAGGTCCCGCAGGTCCGCGCAGCCGCGCAGCGGATTTTGTGTAGTTGTTGCGCGGATTCATTCGCCCCTCCACGCGCCCCACATCGCACCGGGCGGATGGCTCCTCGGGCGGATAACGGAATCTTACCAGGAATCACGGGCAGCCCGCGTCCACATGCCGCACGAGCCGATCACGCTACAGCTTACGCCACGGCAGGCCCGGGCGCTGCACGCGCTCGCGGCGCTGGAAGACCTGCCGCCGGAGGTGTACGCGGCGGAGGTCCTGGCCAGGCACCTGTACCACGCATACACCCCCGACGTGCAGCGCGCCGTTGAAGCGCGTGGCCAGCGCCAGCAACCCTGATCGCAATCCCGGAACCGATCAATGGACGACCATTCCTTTACGTTCCTCAAGAACCTGCTCGACGTCGCGGCGCCGTCGGGATTCGAGACGCCCGCCGCCCGCGTCTGGCGCGCCGAGGCCGAGACCTTCGCCGCGGACGTGGACGTGGACGTGGCCGGCAACTCGTACGCGAGCGTGGGAACGGAGGGGGGACCGCGCATCATGCTGGCCGGCCACGTGGACGAGATCGGGCTGATGGTCACCCACGTGGACGACGACGGGATGCTGTACGTGGACGGCATCGGCGGATGGGACCCGCAGGTGCTGGTGGGGCAGCGCATCCGCTTTCTCACCCGCAAGGGCGACGTGGTGGGCGTGGTGGGAAAGAAGCCCATCCACCTGATCAAGGCCGAAGAAAAGGAAAAGGCGGTCAAGCTCACGGATCTCTGGGTCGACATCGGCGCAAAGGACCGCGACGACGCGGCGGGGCGGGGCGTGCGCGTGGGCGACCCGGGCGTGGTGGACACGCACGTGGTGGAGCTGGGCAACCGCATGATCGCCAGCCGCGCCGTGGACAACCGTATCGGCGCGTACGTGGTGCTGGAGGTGCTCAGGACGCTGTCGCAGGGCCAGGCGCCCGCGGCGCGGGTCACGGCGGTGGCCACCACGCAGGAGGAGATCGGCTACAGCGGCGGCGGCGCGCGCCCCTCCGCGTACCGGCTGGACCCGCGCCTCGCCGTCGTCGTCGACCTGACCTTCGCCACCGACGCGCCGGGGGTGGAAAAGAAGCAGCAGGGCGAACACAAGATCGGCAGCGGGCCCGTCCTGTCGCGCGGCTCCTCCATCCACCCGCTGATGTTCGAGCGGATGGCCGAGACGGCGGAGCGCGAGGGCATCCCCTACACCATCCAGGGAAGCCCGCGCCTCACCTCTACCGACGCGGACGCCATCTACCTGCAGCGGCACGGCGTGGCGACCTCCGTCATCTCCGTCCCCAACCGGTACATGCATTCGCCGAACGAGGTGGTGTCGCTGGATGATGTCGACGCCACCGTCGCGCTGATCGCCGCCTTCTGCCGCGGCATCCGCGACGAGGACGACTTCATCCCGCGCTGACGGTGATGGAGTGATGGACTGATGGAGTGATGGCGAAAATATCGTTCCCCGTTGCGAATTCTCCTGGAGCCGTCCCCGACACCTTCTGCTGAAGCGCCAAACCCGCCATTCACCACGGCCCATGCCCGCGGGAGCAGGTGAAGCCCCGTTCCGCGAGCGTAGCGAGCGGAGACGGGGCTTATCGCCGTTCCAGCCTGCGGCTTTAGCCGCCCCGGCTGGATGGCGCCCCCGCTTGATGGCGCCGCCTGTATGGCGCCCCCGCTTGATGGCCCGGGCTGGATGCGGCCCCCGGCTGGATGCGGCCCCCGGCTGGATGCGGCGCCCGGCTGGATTCCCCCCGGCTGGATGGCGCCCCGGCTGGATAGAGCGACGAAGGCCCGCTTCCGGACGGAGGCGGGCCTCGGTTCCTTCTGTGGCCGCGAAATTGCCGGGGCGGCTGTCTGCCTCTACAATCCCTGTACAACCGATCATGCACCAGCGCGGGGGGAGAGCCGTTGTACACGGTGGATGAGATCGTCATGCGCGCGCCGGTGGAGGCGTGCTTCAACGCGGGGGCGGACGTGGAGCGCTGGCCGGAGCGGCTGCCGCACTACCGCTGGGTGCGCTTCCACCGCAAGGACGGCTTCGGCACGGGGCGGGTGGAGATGGCGGCGCGGCGTGCGTTCGGACCGCTGCGGTACCCCGTCTGGTGGGTGTCGGAAATGCACCTGGACCCGGCGCGGCCTGCCGTGCTCTACCGCCACGTGGACGGCATCACCACGGGGATGGACGTGGAGTGGACCTTCCAGGACCGCGGCGACGGCACCACCCTCGTCCGCATCGTCCACGACTGGAAGCAGGGGCCGCGGTGGCCGCTCCCCGGCGTCGGCCGGCGGGCGATCGCGGACGCGGTGATCGGGCCCGTGTTCATCCACCACGTCGCCAGCCGCACCCTGGCGGGGATCAAGCGCCACGTGGAGAACGGATGACGCGCACCTCCGCCGCCGTACGGTGTACAGGGTCGGCGGTCCGGCCGGTTGGGCGCGGGAGCGGAAATCCCCCTCCCGCGCTGTTTTTTCTGATGATCACCACGAGCGCCCGATGACGGACACCACCCACCACGGCGGCCCCGCGCCGCTGCGCCGCGTCGCCATCACGGGCATCGGGTGCGTTACGCCCATCGGCACCGGGGTGGAGGCGCTCTGGGACGGGCTGCGGCGGCGCCAGTCGGCGGTGCGCAGGATCGACCGCTTCGATCCCTCGCCCTTCCGCACGCACATCGCCGCGCAGGTGGACGGCTTCGAGCCCACGGACTACATGGACCGCAACCGCGCGCGCCGCACCGAGCGGTATGCGCAGTTCTCCATCGCCTCCGCGCGCCTGGCGCTGGGCGACGCCCGCCTGGAGCCGGCCGCGGTGGATCCGGACCGCACCGGCGTGATGATCGGCAGCGCGCTGGGCGGGGTGGCCTACGGCGAGGACCAGTTCACCAGCTACGTGCACAGGGGGGTCCGCGGCGTGGACCCCATGCTGGCGCTGGCCGTGTTCAACGGGGCGGCCAGCTGCAACGTGGCGATCGAGTTCGGCTTCACCGGCCCCAACAGCACCAACGGGATGAGCTGCGCGTCCGGCGCCATGGCCGTGGGCGACGCGTGGCGCTCCATCCGTCTGGGCGAGGCGGACGTCGTCCTGGCGGGCGGGGTGGAGACGCCGCTGGCGCCGCTGTGCTACGGCGCGTTCGCCATCATCCGCGCCATGTCCACCCGCAACGACGACCCGGCCACCGCCTCACGCCCCTTCGACGCCGCGCGCGACGGGTTCGTGATGGGCGAGGGCGCGGCCCTCCTGGTGATGGAGGAGATGGAGCACGCGCGGGCCCGCGGCGCACGCATCTACGCCGAGGTGCTGGGCTACGGCACCAGCAACGACGCGCACCACATGACGGCGCCGCGCCCCGACGGCGCCCAGGCCGCCCGCGCGATGCGCGCGGCGATGGCGACCGCGGGCGTTCGGCCGGAACAGGTGGACGTGGTCAACGCCCACGGCTCGTCCACGCCGCTCAACGACAGCACGGAGAGCCGCGTGATCCGCGACGTGTTCGGCGAGCACGCGGACGCGCTCCGGGTGAGCGGCACCAAGGGGTACCACGCCCACTGCCTGGGCGCCACCGGCGCCATCGAAGCGGCCATCAGCGCGCTCACGATCCAGCGCGGCTGGGTGCCGCCCACGCTGAACCTGGACTGCCCCGGCGATGAGTGCGATCTGGACTACGTGACCGGCGAGGGCGCCGAGATGCCGGTGCGGCGCGTGCTGTCGAACAGCTTCGGGTTCGGGGGAATCAATGCGGCCCTGGCGTTCGGGGCGGCGGAGTCAGGGGCCAGGGAATAGGGAGCAGGGAACAGGGAATAGGGAATAGGGAATAGGGAATAGGGAATAGGGAATAGGGAA
>JAHWJJ010000073.1 GCA_019348475.1 Gemmatimonadota bacterium
GGCCAGCCCCACCGCCCCCAGCGCCCCCAGCGCGCCCGCCTCGGTCGGCGTCGCCACGCCGGCGAAGATGCTGCCCAGCACCAGCACGATCAGCACCAGCGGCGGCACCATCACCAGCAGCACACGCCGGACGAGCGCGCCGGCGGCGATCGTGCGCACCTCGCGCGGCAGCACGGGCACCCACGCCGGCCGCACCACGGCGATCCCCAGCACGTACGCCGCGTACATCCCCGTCAGCAGCAGCCCCGGCACCAGCGCGCCCACGAACAGGTCGCCGACCGAAACGCCCAGCTGGTCCGCCAGGACGATCAGCACCACGCTGGGGGGGATGATCTGCCCCAGCGTCCCCGACGCCGTAATCACCCCCGACGCCACGCGCCGGTCGTACCCGTACCGCAGCATCACGGGAAGGGAGATGAGGCCCATCGCCGTCACCGACGCGCCCACCACGCCCGTGGCCGCGGCCAGCAGCATCCCCACGAACACCACCGCCAGCGCCAGCCCGCCCCGCACCCGCCCGAAAAGGATGCCGATGGTTTCCAGCAGGTCCTCCGCCAGCCGCGACTTTTCCAGCATGGTGCCCATGAAGATGAAGAAGGGCACGGCCAGCAGGACGTAGTTGGCCATCACGCCGAAGACGCGGTCCGGCATGGCGTACAGCAGGTGCCAGTCGAAGAACCCCGCCGACACCCCCGCGAAGGCAAAGACCAGCGCCGTCCCCCCCAGCGCGAACGCCACCGGGTACCCGCTGAAGATCAGCAGCAGCGCCCCGGCGAACATTGCCGGGGCCAGCCAGCTCCCCGTCATGCGCCGCTCCGCGGGTCCGGCTCGGCGCGCGGGACGGCCGCTTCGCCGCGCAGCACGCGCACGCGCTTGAGCGCCTCGGCGACGCCCTGCGCCAGCAGCAGCGCGAAGGCGAGCAGGATGACGGCCTTGATGGGGTAGCGCGGCAGCCCGCCCGGGTCCGGCGACACCTCGCGCACGCGCCACGAGGCGGCCACGGAGGGCCAGGAGACGATCAGCATGAAGATGCAGAAGGGGACAAGGAACAGCACCGTCCCCAGCAGGTCCACCCACGCCTTTCCGCGGGGCGAGAGGCGGCCGTAGAACACGTCCACCCGCACGTGCGCGTCATGCTTCAGCGCGTACGCCGCGCCCAGCAGGAAGACGATGGAGAACAGGTACCACTGCGCCTCGATATACGCGTTCGAGCTCAGGTTGGCCCCCGTCCAGCGCGTGACGTACCGCGCGACGGCGTTGAAGGCGCCCACGAACACCATGACGCCCACCAGCCAGAGCACCGCCTGGCCCGTGATCTCGCTGACGCGGTCGATGACGCGGACGGCCGGCCCCTCGCGGACGGGGACGGGGGTGGGCTCCGCGCGCGGGACGAGTGGGTCCATGGCGGTGCGTTCGGGACGGGTGCGGCGGGACGGATCGCGGACGGTGCGCCCAACATGAACGCCGCCGCCCGCGCTGGCAAGCGGGGCGGCGGCTCAGACGGCTGGACCGCGTTCAGGCGGACTTACCCGCCGCTCTCGGGCGCATCGCCGCGCGAGATCGAGCATCGCGTACCGGTAGCGCTCCGTCTCCCGCGCCGCCGCGCCCGGTGCCGCGGCGTGGCCGGTGCTGTGGACCGCCCCCGCCGCCGCATCGGCCCCGTCGCCTCCTCCGCCGCCGCCAACGCAGCCGACGACCGCTCGCCGCTGGGGGAATATGTTTACGCGGCTGAGCGGACAGCAGGGCCCATGGTGAGGCTCTGCGCGCTCAACCGGCCTGGGAGCGCGCGTGATCAATGCTTCAGGGGTTCAGCTTTAGGCCGGTCAGCGTGAAAGTGAGGAACCACGTACCTACGCGCTTCTGCTCAACAAAGTCGTCGAGGCCTTCCCGCCCGTCGCCCAGCGGAAGGGGCTGCCCCACCTGCGCACCGTTGACCAACCTTGCGGGCGCCTGGGAGAAGCCGTAGCCACCGCCCATCCGTATCCAGTCGCGCCAGCTGATCAGGCCGCCGAGAAGAAAGTCCGACAGAGCGGGCTTGTCGCCACCTAGGATTCCGGTACCGATGCCCGGTCCCACGGCCCACTCACTCGCCGGACCGAAACGCCACGGGCTCGTAGTAAGCATGGTTCCGACGCGGAACACCGCCTCTTCGGCGTACTTGCGGTCCTCGACAACGTTGTCGTTGACGATGCCGAAGCCGGTCACGTTCCGCGGGAACGCCAGAAACGCCAGCGGGACGATTTCGACCACGTCGCGGCGGTAGTCGGACGTCGCGATGACCTGCACGATGCTTCCCGTGTCGCGCTGGCCCGTGTACTCGCCCGCCTCACGCGGCTGGGCCGCCACATGGATCGTCGTCTTTCCCCGGGGCAGCGCGCGGCAGTCACTCCAACTCGTCTGCGCCGCACCGTAGGTACGGCGGATTGCGTCTCGCGCGGCCAGCAACGTGAGCGCGCGTGAATGCAACGCATTGATGAGCTCAATGTCCTGCTCGGCGGCGTTGCGCCCACCCACCGCCTCCAGCGCCGCGGCACGCCATCCCGCGATGGTTTCGCCCAACTTGGGATCGTTGAACTCGCCGGGATCGCTGGACTGCGACGCGATCTCCTCCAGCGCGTGGCCCACCCCCCGGCGACCTTCCGTGTCCACGCGCAGTTCCACCGGCCGAAGCTCTTCCGGCTGCACCGATCGAATGATTGCCGCGCGGACGTCACCTACGCTCTGCTGCAGGCGGTTCACGTGATCACGGAAGTCTCTGTACGCCGTGGTCAGCGCACGCGCCTCGGCGGTATCCTGCTGGGAGGACCCCCGGGGCTCGAAGGTCGGGTCGGACAATTTGTGAGGACGCCCCTCCGCCGCAGCGATGAACGGCGATGCGCCAGCGGTACCCGCGGGTGCGGCGGCTACGGCCGCGTTCAGTACCGTCAGGACGTTACCGAACTTCGGCGGCTCCGGGGCCGAGGAGTCCGTCGACATGCGGAAGGCGTAGCTGAAGAAGGGTGAGTGTGCGTTCAGGACCGTCAGGCATAGGCGCGACCCTTCCGGCAGGTCTAACTCCAGTTGCCTGTGGCTGGTGAGGCTGCGTCCCCCGGCCCCGACCTCGTACGCCACTGCTTGCGAGTTGCCTTTGCCATGGTAGACGGTGACCTGCGTGGGGTTCCGCGAGTGCGTCGCACAGCCGGCGGCTGTTAGGACGAAGCTGATCATCAGCGTCCGGTGAATCGCGCAGGTGGGATTCGCGGGCATGAGTCCTCCGTACGGGCTAGGTTTCCAGGCATTCCAGGGATGGAATGCTTGCAGTTGGGGTCCCGCAGCGGCATCCCTTGCCTCGCCGACTTCCGGGGGCCGTGCACGCCACGTGCAGCTATAGATGTCCGTGCAGCCCCGAATTCCCGTACTCGACGCATTTCTTGGTCGTGAGGGTGCCTCTGGAAGGCTGTTGAAAAAGGTGCGAACGAGTCATCCTGAAGGAGCGCACGCGTGAGCCTTCAAAGCCGATGAACTCTGCGCGCGACCGAAGGACCTTCTTTCCGTGGCACTCCCGTCAGAGGAGAAAACGGGCGCTCCTCGCGAGGAGCGCCCGTTCTGTTTTGCTGGGTGGACGGTGTCCCGCGCCGCCCTACCCTCCCCCCGTGCCTCATAATCCTCTTTGACTCGCCCGACTCCCCCGGGGGTCCGCCAGCGTCGTCCTGTCGCCCAGCGCGCGGCCTTTGGGCGGTGTCCTTAAGCAGACGGCGCATGATCTTGCCGCTGCGCGTCCGGGGCAGCGCGCCGGCGATGAGCACGGCGTCGGGGCGCGCCACCCCGACGATCTTCTTCAGCGGCCGGCGGCTTCCGTGCTCTCCGCGGCTGCTCCGGCGTTCACCCCCGCCGTGGGAGCCGCGTGCGCCTGCCGGCGCGGCCGCAAGGGCCCGGTAAGCCGCTCCCGCAGCGCGTTCGCCAGCTCGGCGTTCTGCCAGTACTGGTTGTGCGCGAGGAGCGGCATGTTCGCGGCCTCGTCCAGACGGTTGGCCACCGGCAGGTGGTCGCCACCGGCGGTGTTCGGCGGATCGTAGAACTTCAGCGGACCGCTGATGGGATCCTCCGGGGAGTAAATGTTGATCCACGGGATGCGACGGCCGCCCTCGCGCTGGATGAGCGGCTGGCGAGCCGCCGCCAGCGCCTCGCGGACCTCGCCGCCATCGGCCTGCATGCGGAAGAGGAAGGCCGTCTTGTCCAGCGGCGATCCGAAGGTGATCAGCCCGAGCGTGCGCGCCTCGGCGTCGTATCCGCACGTCTCCACCTCGTTCAGGATCCCGTTCAGCGCGTCGTACGCCACCACCGAACCGAGCGAGTGGCCCACCACCAGCACCCCGTCGTACTCCGGAACCTTGCTCCCTTCGGGGCAGGCACCGTACACCGCCCGCGCCAGATCGCGCCCAACGGCCTTGACCTGCTCGCGCACCTCGTGAAAGCGGTTGACCCTGTGCGACGCCACGTAGGCGGCCACGTCGCCGAAGTACTGGATGTAGAACGAGCGGACGAGCAAGCAGACCAACAGCGCGAACGCGAGGAACGCCAGATAGAGCGGCCCCGTGCTCCAGACCTGCACCTGCTCATGGGGGGGCGCGAGCGGCAGAACGGCGATGCGCTTCCACCACACGCCGCTCTGCTCGAGGTCCGCGAGCTTCGCCATGAACCCCGTACCGTCGACCCAGAGGACGTAGTGCGCCCAGATCCGTCCGGCGGAGACGACGATCCAGACCGCCGCAACGCCCATCACGAGCTTCAGGGCGCGCCCTGTGACGGAGCCGCTGCTCCCCGGCTTGCCCGCCGAGCGCCGGGCCAAACGGGTGAGGATGAATCCGAGGACACCCGCCACCAGCACCGCCGCCGCGCAGATCATCAGCTCGGCGGTGACCGTCTTCACCAGCGCGGCGCCTTCCCAGTAACGCTGCTCCCGGCTGACGGCGAACGAGACTGCCTTCGCGGCCGCCACGCCGAGCACGGCCGCGTACAGCGTCAGCAGGGCCAGCACCACGATGAAGGCGCCGAGCAGCCTGGGCAACGTTCCCGCCTTCACGGGAAGACGCTGCCATCCGCCAAACATCCAGCGGTTCCATGTCCCCTTTACGCTTTGCCACAGCCCGTCGAACCCGGCGCGGAACAGGAACGCCGTTACGTCCCGCGCGGTGACCCGCCCTTCCATCAGCGGCGCCCAGTAGCCCTCGTACACGTGCACCTCCCGCGCGGCGTCGCCCTCGCCAACGGTGAGCTCCGCGCGCGGAAACGACTTTTCGCCGATGCGCACGTGCCGCACGACCACCTCGCCGTCTTCCTCCGGCCCGCCGCCACCGCGAATTGCGTCGGCGACGGTCGCGAGCGTCTCGAACGGCACCTGCTGGCCCATGCCGTGACACACCATCACGGCCAGGCGCGGGACCGGGGTGGGCCGGGTTCCCGGATACAGCTTCCCCGCGACGTCGACCTTGGGGGGATCCGCGTCGTCAGCGGCGGGGCGCGGCGGCCCGGCGCAGAGCTGAACGGGCGGCGCGACGCGCACGCGGGAACGCGGCGGGCCGTGGTTGGATGCGCGATGGGGTGAATCCATGGTGAATGACACCTGAATGGAAGTTGGATGAACGGGGGCCGGAACGTCCCGGGTGGGAAACATAAGATTAGCCGAAAACGGCCGGCGCGCAACCTTTTTCGCGCGTCGGGGGATTGGATGGACAGGAACGGCAGTTTTCGCGGCCCGGGTTGATGATGGATGAAAAGTGGAGGTGCCCGGTGCGAAGTCCTCTGTCGCAGGTGCCGGGTCCGGAGTGCGGTAGTCGAGTGTCGGGAGAGGAACGGACGAGGACGCGAAGAGCGCAGCCCCGCTCCCGGCGTCCCCGCCTCGTTCTTCCATGCTTCCGCGTCGGCCGCCTCGCGGGTGCAGGGCGGCGCATTCCCAAACGCTCAGCCCTCGCCGCGCGCCTCGTACTCGTCCTTGAGGCGGGCGACGACGCCGGGGTCCGCCAGCGTCGTGGTGTCGCCCAGGGCGCGGCCTTCGGCGATGTCCTTGAGCAGGCGGCGCATGATCTTGCCGCTGCGCGTCTTGGGGAGGTCGCCGGCGAACAGGATGGCGTCGGGGCGCGCGATGGCGCCGATCTTTCGCACCACGTGCTCGGTCAGCTCCTGCTTCAGCGCCTCGGTGGCCTCCGTCCCCTCCTTCAGCGTGACGAACGCGGCCACCGCCTGCCCCTTCAGCTCGTGCGCCTTGCCCACCACGGCCGCCTCGGCCACGGACGGGTGGTCCACCAGCGCGCTCTCCACCTCCATCGTCCCGATGCGGTGGCCGGCCACGTTCAGCACGTCGTCGATCCGGCCGATCACCCAGAAGTAGCCGCGCTCGTCGCGCTTGGCCCCGTCACCGGGAAAGTAGACGCTCTCGCCGGGCTGGCCGTCCTCCCCCGAACCGACCGTCTCGCCCGACCACTTGCTCCAGTAGGTGTCCACGAAGCGCTGCGGATCGCCCCAGATGCCGCGCAGCATCGACGGCCAGGGGCGGCGGATGGCCAGGAATCCCCCTCCGGTCGGGATGCACTCGCCCTTCAGCGACAGGATGTCGGCGCGGATGCCGGGGAACGGCGTGGTCGCGCTGCCGGGCACCGTCTCGGTGATGCCGGGGAGGGGGGTGATCATCATTGCCCCCGTCTCCGTCTGCCACCACGTGTCCACGATGGGGCAGCGCCCGCCGCCGATGTTCAGGTGGTACCAGATCCACGCCTCGGGGTTGATCGGCTCGCCCACCGTGCCCAGCAGGCGCAGGGTGGAGAGGTCGTACTTCGCCGGCCACTCCGTCCCCCACTTCATGAACGCGCGGATGGCCGTGGGCGCGGTGTAGAAGATGGTGACGCCGTAGTCCTGGACGATCTTCCAGAACCGGCCGCGGTCCGGCGCGTCCGGCGCGCCCTCGTACATGAGCACCGTGGCGCCGTTGGCCAGCGGGCCGTAGACGATGTACGAATGCCCCGTCACCCACCCCACGTCCGCCGTGCACCAGTAGACGTCGTCGTCCTTGAGGTCGAACACCAGGTTGGTGGTCGCCAGGCACTGGGTCAGGTAGCCGCCCGTGGTGTGCATGATGCCCTTGGGCTTGCCCGTCGTGCCGCTGGTGTAGAGGATGTACAGCAGGTCCTCGCTGTCCATGGCTTCCGCGGGGCAGTCGGGGCTGGCGCCCTCCACCACGTCGTGCCACCACAGGTCCCGCCCCTCCTTCATCTGCGCGCCGCCCACCGTCTCCCCCTCCGCGCCATGGCGCCGCACCACCAGGACGTGCTGGATGGAGGGGCAGCCACCCTCCTCGTCCACCGCCTCGTCCGCGGCGCGCTTCAGGGGGACCACGCCGCCGCGCCGGTATCCGCCGTCCCCGGTGATCAGCACCTTCGCCTGCGCGTCGCGGATGCGGTCACGCAGGCTCTCGGCGCTGAAGCCGCCGAAGACCACGGAGTGCGCGGCGCCGATCCGCGCGCAGGCCAGCATGGCGATGGCGGCTTCGGGGATCATGGGCAGGTAGATGGCCACGCGGTCCCCCTTCTCCACCCCCATCTGCTTGAGCGCGTTCGCCGCCCTGCCCACCTCGCGGTGCAGGTCGGAGTAGGTATACGCGCGCGTGTCGCCGGGCTCGCCCTCCCACAGCAGGGCGGTGCGGCTCCCCCGCCCCGCCTCCACGTGCCGGTCCAGGCAGTTGTACGCCGCGTTCAGCTTTCCGCCCACGAACCACTTTGCGTACGGCGGCTGCCAGTCCAGCACGCGGTCCCACGGCTGGAACCAGTGCAGCCGCCGGGACCAGTCCGCCCAGTACGCCTCGGGGTCCGCGTCCGCCCTGGCGTAGATGGATGCATCGTTCGCGTTGGCCCGGGCGGCGAACTCCGCCGGCGGGGGAAAGGCGCGGTCTTCGGTGAGAAGGGAGTCGAAGGTCTGCTCGGTGGCTGCCATCCGGGTCTCCTGTGGGAGCGCTGGCGTGGGATGCGTTCGCGGCGGCGGGGCGCCGGGGACCGGAAAACCGGCCGGTCGGGATCCGCTCCGCGCGCTGCAAGTACCGCACGCGGCGGCGGCGCAGCACGGCGTGTGACTTGCCGGATGCGCGCGCGCCGCGCATCGTACCGCGCGGCCGGTTCGGAACGGACGTTCGCCGGGCAAGCTACGCGGGCCCGCGAACGCACGCAAACCAGCGCACCCCGCGGCTTCGGGACGCCCTCCCGGCCGCCGACCCACGCCCGCCGGAGACGCACCGCATGGCCGACGCCCCGCTCCCCGCGCCGTACCCCACCGCCCCCACCGGGCACCAGCCGTCCGACCGGCGCACCATCTGGAAGGTGATCGCCGCGTCGTCGGTGGGGACGATGATCGAGTGGTACGACTTCTACATCTTCGGCTCGCTGGCCACCATCCTGGCCGGGCACTTCTTTCCCCAGGGGAACACCACCCTGGCGCTGGTGCAGACGCTGGCGACCTTTGCGGCGGGGTTCGCGGCGCGCCCCTTCGGCGCGCTGTTCTTCGGCCGCATCGGCGACCTCGTGGGGCGCAAGTACGCGTTCCTGGTCACGCTGCTCATCATGGGCGGCGCCACGTTCATCATCGGCCTGCTTCCCGGCTACGCGACCATCGGCGTGGCGGCGCCCATCATCCTCCTCGTCCTTCGCCTGGTGCAGGGGCTGGCGCTGGGCGGCGAGTACGGGGGCGCGGCCACGTACGTGGCGGAGCACGTGCCGGACAACCGGCGCGGCTTCTACACGGCGTTCATCCAGACCACGGCCACGCTGGGGCTGCTCCTTTCCCTGCTGGTGATCCTGGCGGTGCGCGGCATGATGCCGGCGGACGACTGGGAGCGGTGGGGATGGCGCGTGCCCTTCCTGCTGAGCTCGGTGCTGGTGCTGGTGTCGCTGTTCATCCGGCTGCGGCTGCGCGAGAGCCCGCTGTTCACGCAGATGAAGGCCGCGGGAAAGACGTCCACGCGCCCGATCGCGGAGAGCTTTGGCAGCGCGGGGCGCTGGCAGACCATGCTGACGGTGCTGTGGGGCGCGGCGGCGGGGCAGGCGGTGGTGTGGTACACGGGCCAGTTCTACGCGCTCACCTGGCTGGAGGCGGTGGGCGAGGTGGAGTTCGTCGACGTGAGGTGGATCATCGCCGTGGCGCTGGTGCTGGCCACGCCGTTCTTCATCGTCTTCGGCGCGCTGTCGGACCGCATCGGGCGCAAGAAGGTGATGATGACCGGCAACCTGCTGGCCGCCATCTTCACCATCCCCGTCTTTCAGCTGATGTGGCGGTTTACCCCCGCGGGGGGCACGTACAACCCGGTGGCGCTCACGGCATGCGTGTTCGTCCTGGTCCTCTTCGTCACCCTGGTGTACGGGCCGATCGCGGCGTTCCTGGTGGAGAGCTTTCCGGCGCGGGTGCGCTACACCAGCGTGTCGCTGCCTTACCACGTGGGCAACGGCTACTTCGGCGGATTCCTGCCGGTGATCGCCACGGTGGTGGTGGCGTTCGCCGCGGCCAACCCGGGCGGCTTTCCGGTGGCGGCGCAGTACGCCGGTCTGCTGTACCCGGTGGCGGTGGCGCTGATCACCTTCGTCCTGGGAATGGCGCTGCTGCGCGAGACCAAGGACGTGCGCATCGACGACGAGACGCACGCGGGGGTGGATACGAAGGTGCGCCCCGCCGTGCTGGGGCTGCTGATCGCGCTGACCGCGGGCGCGCTGTTCCTGGCGGACCGCTACCTGCTCCCCACCTTCACCCCCGCCGGCGAGCCACCGTACGTGCAGTACGGCTTCCGCGTGCTGCTGCTGATCGTGGCCCTCGCCGTGGTGCTGCCCCGGCTGGGGCGGAGGAGCGAATAGACCAGTGCCGAGTGCCGAGGTTCAAGTGCCGAGTGCCCAGGTTCAAGTGCCGAGTGCCCAGGTTCGAGTGCCGAGTGCCCAGGTTCAAGTGTCGAGTGCCCAGGTTCAAGTGCCGAGTGCCCAGGTTCAGGTGCCGAGTGCCAGGTGCCCAGGCACGGGCCCTGAGCACTTGGTCCTGGGCACTCGGTACTGGGCACTGGGCACTGGGCACTCGAACCTGGGCACTTGAACCTGGGCACTTGAACCTTTGTGTTCCCATCCACCGGTCCCCTTTGGATCTCCCTCGCTCCGGACGCGCCATGACTGACCCTATCCCCCCCGCCGAGCACTCCCCCGAGTTCATCCGCCTGTGCGAACGCGCCATCGGAGAGCTGGAGGCACTGAAGGCAGACCCGCCGATGGAGCGGGGCCCGCGACTGATCACCATCCGCGCGCTGCTGGCGGACGTCGGCCTGCACATGGCCGAGGTGGACCTGCGCACCCCCGGATTCGCCGACGAGCAGGGGACGCTGGTGGACGCCGCCAGCGCCCTGCAGGCCATCGACCTGGACCGCGGCGGCCCCAACGTGCCCCGCTTCGCGGACCGCATCATCGCCGACCTGCGCCGCATCGCCACCGGCGGGTGAGCGCGCGATGACGCGCGGCGCCCGCTCCGCCCGGCGCCGCGCATTCATCCGACGCGAGATCGCGCCGCGTCCGTCGGCGCACGCGTATCCTTATCCGACCATATCGGTGTAAAGGCGCTCACCCCGGCGCGGGTGACGCCTGGGCGGGCGCGGCGGACGGAAACGGCTGCGGCGCATCCGCTTCCGCGGCATCATCCATTTCGTCCACATGCGCGCCGCCGTGGCGCCTCGGGTGCGGTACTGAAAGCACCACGGCGACAGAGCGCACTTCGCGACCAAACAATCAGAAACCCTCTCCTCTTCCGCCGGGCGCGGCACGGGTGCGGCCTGCGCAACACTATGGCGTGGAAAGGAGATACGCGTTATCATCCCACCCCGGATACTCCGTCTTCCGGCTCATCCCCGTTCCGGTCCTCCATGCGATCCACCGGCCCCATTCCGCCCCTCCGGCGTAACGCGCGGCTCTGGCCCGCGGGCTCCGCCCTGGCGCACGGCGGGCGGGCGTCCGGCGGCGCGGCCGTACCGGGCGCGGCGGACGGGGCCCGCATGGATCTCCACCTCCACCCAAGACGAGCAAGATGAAGATCGGCGCACGCCCCCTGCTGGTGCTGCACAGCAACGAGGCCTTCCGCGAGCGGGTACGCAAGGTCGCGGGCAAGGAGTACACGTTCCAGGCGGTGCCCGACTGGCCGTCGCTGGAAGAGGCGGTGCGCGACTCTCCGCCCTCGGCGCTGGTGGTGGTGAACCCGTACGAGGACGTGAGCGGCGCAGGCGGCCCGTCGCCCAGCCTGAAGTCGCTGCTGGTGGAGTTCCCCTCCACGGCCGTGTTCGCGGCGATGGAGATCAAGCCCAACCGGCTGGACGACCTGCGCACGCTGGGCAAGTGGGGCGTGGTGCAGGTGATCTCCATCGCGCACGACGACACGCCGCAGGCCATGGTGCAGCGCTTTCGCGCGGCGCAGGGGCGGCCGCTGAAGGCGCTGCTGGAGCAGGTGCTGCCGGCGGACACGCCGGGCCGGGCGCGCGCCATCGTGGACGCGGCGGCGGAGGTGGTGGCGGTGGGCGGCCACGGGCGCGACCTGGCCCGGCAGCTGCGCCTGTCGCGGCGGACGCTGCTGCGCTGGTGCGAGCGGGCGGAGCTTCCCCCGCCGCGCAAGCTGCTGGCGTGGATGCGCATTCTGCTGGCGGCGGAGCTGCTGGACGACCCCGGGCGTACCGTGCTCTCCGTGGCCCACGCCTGCGGCTACTCGTCGGACAGCGGGCTGCGGCGCGTGACGCAGAAGTTCGTGGGGAGCAGCCCCACCGAGCTGCGCCGCCGCGGCGCGTTCGCCCGCTCGTCCAAGGTGTTCCTGGAGGTCCTGGCCCGCTACCGCGAGCCGGCGAACGCGACCTGATACCAGGTCCCGCGATCTTCTGTGCAGGCCGCCGAAAAGCATCACGTTCGGTCGCGGTGCACACGAAATCGTTGAAGCACCCGTCCAGCACGAGAAAAACCCTCCTCCGGGCGACCGGGGGAGGGTTTCTTTGCATCCACACAAAAAGGATCAGGCGACGGCGGCGTGGGCGCCCTCCAGAAAGTCGCGGGCGACGGCCAGCAGCTGCAGCGGGGGCACGGGCTTGACCAGGAAGGCCGCGCACCCCATGGCCAGGGCGCGGTCGCGGTGCTCGGGAAGGCCGGTGGTGCTCACGCCCAGGATGGGGATGGATGCCGTCGCGGGGTCCTCCTTGAGCGTCCGCAGCGCCGTCCACCCCGGCCCGGTGGCGTACGTCAGCGCCAGCACGATGATGTCCGGCGGCTGCACGCGCGCGCACTCCACCGCCGCCTCGCAGCACTCGTGCGCCACCACGTCCAGTCCGTGATGGCGCAGCGCGGCGGCGTAGATCAGGCGGCTGTCCTCGTTCGCATCGACGAGGAGCACGGTGGGGGAAGCCACGGCGGACGATATGTGCGGGAAAGCGCAACGCGCGAGGAGGCAGACATAGGATACAACGTCGCGCGCCCGCAAACAAGAGTTCTGATGACGTCCTGCAAACGATTGCTCGCATTACGTTTA
>JAHWJJ010000442.1 GCA_019348475.1 Gemmatimonadota bacterium
ACTGGCGCCGACTGAGGAATCTACTCGCCCGTTCTCGTGGCCTGCCTCGCCCGCTCACGCGCGGCAGGCTCTTCCTGGCTCCGTCTGTTGCGGTGACGGAGTGCGGGGATCGCGCCGCCGCAATACCCGTCAGGCGAAGGCGGGCAGTGCTGGATGGGTGCGGGTGCGGCGGGCCGGAGGTGGACCGGATGGGATCGGCAGGATGCCGGCGTCCCCTGGTAAAGCGGATGCTGCCGGCGAGGGGACGGTATCCGCATTTTTTTGCATGGCAGGGATCAAGGTGGCGCGGCGGGGGCCCGCTGGGGCACATCATCCACCCGATTGCGATCCGTAAAAGGCCGCCCAGGCTGGACGCTGGTCAACAGAGTCGAGAAGCCCGGGTCATTAGCCGGATTCACACGACAGGTCGAACCATGAACCCGGCCACAAGTGGAAGCGTTTCCGAAGTTCGTTTGAGATGTCGTATGATCGAGTGAGGGAGTGATCGGCATCGCACGCCCTCCAGCGGCCGCCGGCCAGCGACTGAGATGAGCACGGCGGAGTCGATGGCGCGCCGCGGACGCAGCAGGCGTCAGGATGGCGCGGCGCACCAGATTGCAAAGCGCCGCGCGTCCGGATTCGGGCGCGCGGCATTCTTGCGTGGCCGAGCGTCTGCGGGTCCGCGCCTCAGCCCGCGGGGCGCTCCCAGCGGGGGAGGGGCGAGCAGGCGAGCGGCGGCGTGGCCGGGCCGGCGTTGTCGCCCTTCACCTGCAGCGCGTGCGCGCCGTTCAGCACCGTGAGGGCCGGCAGCGGGATGGTGTCCGTGAGCGTCGCAATGTTGCCCGCCCCCACGGGAATCGGCCCCACGGGCGCCACCACGGTCCCCGGCCGTTCGCAGGTGCCCTGCACGATGGAGCCGTGCAGCAGCCGGTTCCCCTCGCTGATGCCGGTGACGTTCAGCAGGATCTCCGTCTGCTCGCCGAGCGCGTGAAGGGTGGCGGACCCGGTGACGCCGGAGTTGTTGACCGGGGACAGCCGCCCGGCGACCACGACCTGCTCCGGGCGCGGGACGGGAGCCACGTTGGGCGCGGCGTCCTCGCCCGGCGTGGTGGTCTCCGCGTCCGTGGCGGCCCCGGCCTGGCCCACGTCGCCCACCGGGTCCAGTCCGGGATCCGGGCCTCCGCCCGCGCCGTCGCCGCACGCCGACACCACCAGGCACACCACGGCAGCCGCCGCGCTCCTCGCGATCGTCCTCATCCGCCCGCCTCCCTGAATGGAAAAGCCCCGATGTGCAGCCAGGCGTTAGCAGGGTGTGGCAGGCTCCGCGCCGCCCCCTCCGCTCGCTCAGGCTCGCACCTCCCCCAAAACCCCTGGGGGAGGTTGAACTGCGTTTTCACCCCCACACGATGCGCGTAGCGCGGGATGACTCAGGTCTGAATCCGTCCCGCCGAAGCGCGGGGCAGGGGCAAGGAGCGTTCCAGATCAGCCCTCGCCGAAACGCCGCCGCGCCTCTTCCAGCTGCTCGGGGCGGCCGACGTCGATCCACCGGTATCCGTCCACCCGGAAGGGGAGGATGCGCTCCCCCGCGGCGGCCAGGCGCAGGTACGGGTCCAGGATGGAGAACGCGCCGCGCTCCGTCATCAGCCCGAAAATGCGCGGCGACAGGACGTGGATGCCGGCAAAGGGGATCGCGCGCACCTCGCCCTCCGCCGGCCGCACGCGCAGGTCCAGCCCCTTCGTCTGGTCCGTACGCCCCAGCAGGCCGCGGTCGTCGAAGAGCAGCTTGCGCGTGGTGGGGCGGTCCAGCACGGCCACGGTCGCCAGCGGCTCGCCGGCGGCGCCGTGGGCGGCGTACATCTCGCCCAGCGGGATGTCGGAAAGGATGTCGGCGTTGTGCAGAAAGAAGGGCGCGTCGCCGCGGAAAAGGGGCTCCGCCTCCAGCAGCGCGCCGCCGGTCTCCAGCGGGCCCGGGTTTTCGCGCGAGAAGACGGCCTCCACGCCAAAGCCGTCCGCGGAGCGAACGTAGTCCTCGATCTGCTGCGCCAGGTGGGCCGTGTTGACGATCAGCCGGTCCGCGCCCGCCGCGATCAGCCGCCGGGCCACCCGCTCGATGATGGGCATGCCGCCCACGTCGATGAGCGCCTTGGGGGTGTGGTCCGTCAGCGGGCGCAGGCGCGTGCCCAGCCCGGCCGCCAGGATCATCGCGTCCACGCCGCTACTCCGGCAGCGACGCCGCGCCCGCGGCCGCCCCGGCGGCAGCCACCTCCAGCTGCTCGGCCCGCGGCGGCCACTTTCCCTCTTCGCGGTGGGTCAGCTCCACGTGGACGGACGGGTAGTGCTCGCGCAGGAACGCGGCCAGCCGCTCCGCGAAGTACACGGAGCGGTGCTGCCCCCCCGTGCAGCCGAAGTGCGCCGAGAGCGAGGCGAACCCGCGCGTGAGCCACACGCCCACGTGGCTTTCCACCAGGCAGCGCACGTGTCCCCAGAACTCCTCCACCTCCGGCTGCTGCTCAAGAAAGTAGATGACCGGGTCGTCGCAGCCGCAAAGGGGGGCGTATTCGGCGTAGCGGCCGGGGTTGTGGATGGCGCGGCAGTCGAAGACGAACCCGCCGCCGTGCCCGCCGCTGTCTTCCGGGTAGCCGCCCTTGTAGCTGAAGCTTCCCACGTGCACCGTCAGCCCCGGCATCGTCCGCGCCGGCGTCTTGCGCAGCGAGGTGGTCCTGCAGATGCGCTCGAACACCGCCTGCAGCTCCGGCAGCTCGATGCTGACGAAGCCGGTTTCCAGGATCCGCTCGATGTTGCGCACCGCCTGCGGCACGCTCTGCAGAAAGCGCGGCTTGCGCTCGTAGAAGCCGCGGTACCCGTACGCGCCCATCGCCTGCATGATGCGCACGAGCACGTAGCCGCGAAAGTGCTGCCGAAAGCGCTGCCGGTCCACCGGCAGCAGCCGCTCCAGGCTGGTCAGGTAGTGCTCCAGCAGCTCCTCGCGCACCGGCTCCGTCATCCCCACCTTGGGGTCGTACAGCAGCGACGCCACGTCGTACTGCAGCGCGCCGCGCCGGCCGCCCTGGTAGTCGATGAACCACGGCTCGCCGTCGCGCAGCATCACGTTGCGGCTCTGGAAGTCGCGGTACAGAAAGTGGCGCGTGTCCGCGCCCAGCAGGAAGGTGGCGAAGCGGCGAAAGTCTTTCTCCAGCCGCGCCTCGTTGAAGGGGATGTGCGCCAGCTTGAGAAAGTGGTACTTGAAGTAGTTCAGGTCCCACAGGATCGACTGCCGGTCGAACGCGGCGCGCGGGTACGCCACGGAGTAGTCCACCACCTTTCCCCCCTCCACCTGAAAGCGGGGAAGAATCTCGACGATGCGGCGGTAGACCGGGAGCACGGCCTGGGGAAAGTCCGCGGCAGGGTCGTCGCGGCGCGCCTGGGTCACGGCGTCGAACAGCGTGGTCTCGCCCAGGTCTTCTTCCAGGTAGATGCCGGCCTTCTCGTCCACCCCGTAGACCTGCGGGACGGGAAGGCCGATGGACCGGAAGGCGCCGGTGAGCGAGAGGAAGGCGCGGTTCTCGTCGGCGTCGGGGCCCACGACCGCCACCGCCGTCTGCATCTCGTCGCCCACCAGCCGGTACATCTGCCGCGCCGACCCGTCGCCGGCGATCTCCAGGATGCTGACCGGCGGGGTGCCGAAGTGCTGCTTGAACAACCTGCGAAACACCTTCTCCACTGCCGTACCTTGTGCTGCGAGCCACGTATGGATTCCCCGGGCGGAAGATAGCCTCGCAACGACGGTGCCGGAACGGTGAGCGGGTGAGCGGGTGAAGGGGTGAACGGGTGAAGGGGTGAACGGGTGAACGGGTGAACGGGTGAACGGGTGAA